>DAWBYD010000175.1:0-5949 GCA_052278285.1 Collinsella sp.
GGTGAGATGCGCGGGTCTCAGCCGTCAGATGTGTTCGATGGCGGCAGCGTCGATTACCGGAATGGTTTCGTCAACACCGGTGACGGCCTTGAGCGCGTGCATCAGCAGCGCGCTGGCCGCGCCCAACAGGTCGCCGGTTTTGCCGGTGACCACATGGCCATCGGGCAGCACCATGGCACCAGCCGGGGCACCGGTGGCGGCTTCCTTCTCAAGGGCCACGGCGCGGGCGGGAGAAAGATCGGGGGTCACGCCGGCCCGGTTCATGATGGAGCGCAGCCGCTCCACCTGTTCCTCGCCAGTGCCGGTGCGCTTCAAGTGCACGGCGGCGGCGAAGTAGCGGCGCACGATTTCCAGACGCGCGGCATCGCGGCAGGCATCGTCGTCCACAATGGCGTATCCGGCCATGTTGACGCCCATATCGGTGGGGCTCTGATAGGGGCTTTCGCCCATGATGCGCTCCATCATGGCTTTGAGCACGGGGAATGCTTCGACGTCGCGGTTGTAGTTGACGGTGGTCTCGCCGTACGCCTCCAGATGGAACGGGTCGATGATATTGGCATCGTCGAGGTCGACGGTGGCAGCCTCGTACGCGATGTTGACCGGATGGTTGAGCGGAAGATTCCAGATGGGGAACGTCTCGTATTTGGCATAGCCGGCGTCGATGCCGCGCTGGTGCTCGTGGTAGAGCTGGCTCAGGCACGTGGCGAGTTTGCCGGAGCCAGGGCCGGGCGCGGTGACCACGACGAGCGGCCGGGTGGTCTCGATGTACTCGTTCTTGCCGTATCCGTCGTCTGAAACGATGCGTTCGATGTCGTGCGGGTATCCGGCGATCGGGTAGTGCAGGCGGCAGGTGACGCCGAGTTGCTCGAGGCGGTGGCGGTAGGCGTCGGCGGCGGGCTGATTGGCGTATTGGGTGAGCACTACGGAGCCGACGAGGAAGCCGCGGGAACGGAACACGTCGATGAGTCGCAGCACGTCCTCGTCGAAGGGGATACCGAGGTCGCCGCGGGTCTTGCCTTTTTCGATATGGTTGGCGTTGATGGCGATGACGATTTCCACATCGTCCACCAGACTTTCCAACATGCGGAACTTGGTGTCCGGCTCAAAGCCGGGCAGCACGCGCGAGGCGTGGTAGTCGTCGAAGAGCTTGCCTCCGAATTCCAGATAGAGTTTGCCGCCGAATTGCGCGATGCGCTTTCTGATGTTGGCGGCTTGCAGCTCGATGTATTTTTCGTTGTCGAATCCCTGGCGCATAGAGGTCGGCATCCCTTTCCGAACGACGTCGTAAACGGAAAAATTATACCGGACGTCGTCGGCAACAAAAAATGGGATTCCCCGATGGGGAATCCCATTCGTCATAGAGAGCAATTACTCCCGAGGAATGTTGAACAGGGGTTTGCATGGCTCCCAAAAACGCGCTGGTTGAAACGTTGCCGACGACGCGTGCGCTCGAAGAGTATGCACGGGTGGCTTTGCGGTGATTTCCCAGACCGTTCGTTGCTAGGCGAGATATTTCTTTTTCCAGGCCTTCTTTCGGGCGTAAACGTTTTCTGTCATGTCGGAGTAGTCGTAATCAACTTTGAACTTGCCGTTGGAATGGAGAATAAGCGTCATCGATCCCCATCTCTTTTCGGGCTTAAGCGCGGCCCTTTCAGGTTCAATGAACTTGTTGATAGCCATAAAGTTTTTCATCAAGGATGCCCTCGAAACGCCTTTTTGGTCAAAGCATTTAACGAAGTCGTCTTTTCCGCTGCCAGCAACGTAATACTCAATAGAGAACGCACCCTCGGCGTACTCGGCGTAAAACACGACCTTGCTCCAGTCTTCGGGGAGGGTTTCCTCAAGAATTGAAGCTATCCCTTGTAGCATCTTCTTTTCACTCATTACATTTCCTTTGCAGTGTTAAGAAGAAACGTAACCGTCTCTTCGCCGTCAATAATGTCCGTGATAGCAAACGAGCTAGGCCTGAATGACCCGCCCTCATAAAGTGGCTCAACCTTGAAAAACACTTCAGCGCCGTCAGCCAAAGCATCGGCGCATTTTTGCTCGATTGCTGCATAGGCTTTTTGGTTAACCTCGCCGCCCATGGCGACAATATTCTCAAGGCCATTTGATCCATTGAATCGGTCGGCAATCAGATGGCCTCTTTGATCAAAAAGCTCTTCAAACCCTTTTCCGATTGACTGGATAGTGTCCTTGATGGTCAAACGACCTTCGTGGGTCTTTAGTTGTAAGAAGCCTTCGGCCGATTCGACCCTACCCATTGCATCGGTAACGTATTTATACCCATTGATCTCATAGCTCATGTTCGGAACGAGGTCGTCGCCAACGCGGTAAAGTTGCCCGAGATCGTCGGTTGCACACTTCACGCCGTCGATCGCAAACTCGTTATTGGGAAGCAGTCGGTCGCCTTCGTAAATTGCCTTTCCGGCATCATCCAGAATTCGTGAGCTTGCGCCCGATTCTGCTGCCTTTGAGGCAAGAAAGTTATTTAGACCTCGTCCGGCAAGAAGCGTTGCTGCCGTAACAGTTCCCGCAACGACTTCTCCGACGATATCCTCCTGAGATATCTCACCGTCTTCAGCGCCGGCTTCCAAGCTCTTTCCCATTTCGTCAAGAACGAGTACAGACCCAGCAGCGAGTGCTGCAGGGGCAGAAGCGGTGACGGCTACGGCACCAAGCGCAACTTTAGTGGCGATTTCGCCTCCAGTTTCGACATAGTCTCCGATTTCCCGTATCTGCTCATCGGCTTCCATGAAGTCGCCCCAGGCGTTGGCTGCATCGTCAACAGCGTGTGTTTGCGCGGTTTTCACCGCTGCTTCTTCGTCTTCGGCCAGTAGTTCAATATTCGATTCAACACCGACATATGCGTTTTCTCCAACGTCGGCAACTCCAAGTACGAACCTGCCGCCAAGATAAGCTCCGTTCCTTGCGCCATCGCGGACAGTTTCGCCTGCAGCGTTGAGTGTTGGCTCGCATGCTTTCCAGGCGTCATCTGCGGCTTCTTGAACTGTTGAAATGCTCGCGGTTAGGACATCGCCGGAAGAAATATCCCGCCATGCGGCATCTGCACAATCAGCAACGGTGCGTTGCGCCTCCTCAAAGGCCAATCTCGTTTCGGTCGTATCCGGCATTAATTGCTCTATATTTTCAAACGCCATTTAGATCACCGGCCTTGTTTGAGATAAGACCGCTGATACTTCGGCGAGTGCTGAGGCCTTTTCCGTTGTCTCGATGCCGGTACCCCTCTTTCTCAGCTCGTTGAGATGAGCGTTAAGCATCGACTGAATGAACAGGTATTGGATTGGTCCCCAGCTTTCGGGTGAGGAGTCATCTTCGAATTTCCAGCTTGAAAGCAGATGGGAGCAAAGCCTCTCTTTGAGGCTGTCGGCAGATAAATCCCTGGCGTCGTCGAGGATGCGTCCAATATTGAAATACCTATAAGCACACCATTCAAACAGTGGCTTCCTCGAGGACAGAGGAGTCCTTGCCATCTCAATCAAGCGTGCCTTCATGGAGTCAGGTATGTCCATCTTGTGCACACAGTCGCAGAAGTTGTATTCCCTTGGCTCATCGAGCTTGAACGGATTAAGCACACAAGAGTTGAGATAGCGAAGCTCTTCAGAAGAAGCCTTGTCCTTCGCGCTGTGCTTGCTCTGTGTCGGCGAGTACTCTAGGCCGCGTTCATGCGGTTCGATGTGACAGAGGACAGGTTCGATCCATTCGTTCTGATATATTGCTGCAACGCCTCGCTGAAGCTTTGCAAGCTCTTGGATTTGGCTCTCGTTAAGATTTGCCGCCTTGCCGATAAGCATCCTGTCGCCTTCGTCAGGCAGTTTCCAGGATAAGTCGATGCGATGATTCTGCCTCAAGCCCAGCGGGTTGTTAAGGCGCGGTCATTTTGGCGCTTACATCTCACTTTTGCAGACGTAGAACACGAGTATTGGAATCAAAGGAGGGTTCTCATGCCAAATATCGGTAAGGACGACCATCCGAAGCTGTGGTCGCTTATTTTCGTGCTTATCATCGCGCTGACCTTCTGTTGCTTCGTCATGGGCCAAGGACTCAACAGTGGAACCAGCGTCTTCCTGGCAGGCCAAGGTTACGGTGCGAGCCTTGCCGGCGTACTTGCACTCGTCTTCTCCATTGCCGCCGCGTTAGCACGACTGTTCGTCGGCCCTGTTATCGACAACGGCAAGTGCTCACTCGTTATCATCGCCGGCATCGCTATCCTCATAGCAGGAACAGCACTGTCCGCTGTCGTTCAAGGCATCCCCCTCTTCACAATCAGCCGTTTGCTGCAAGGCGTGGGCGTTGGCGCAGCAACAACAGCAGCCTCGACCGCCGCAGCAAGCGTCTTACCGCAAGAACGGCTCGGCGAAGGCATTGGATACCACGGCCTCGGACAGGCTATCGCCATGAGCATCGGCCCAGCCTTCGCACTTTACCTAGTAGGAACCGATCCCTCAACGAACCTCTATGTCGGCCTTGCCCTGGTTGGGTTTGCAGGGCTTGTAATCGCCCTCAACGCACGCTATGAAAGTAAATGGCAAACTCTGCCAAGCTCCAGCGCATACCGAATCAAAATGGAAACCCGGCTCGAACTCGACTCAAAAGACGGGCAGGCACCCAGCCCCACCACAGTAACTACATCCGAAACAATTAACAGTGAAAAGTATCCTGAAGGCGACCAGGTGTCCAAGAGAACCCTGCGTGACTCATTCAACATCTTCGAGCCGCGCGCATTGCCTGGCGCCATCCCACAGATGATCATGTGCCCCACTTTTGGCTTTGGCGTCTTCTTTGCTGGTCTGTACGGTACTACTCTCGGCTATACCCACGCCGGTCTCTTCTACACCATCAGCGCGGTAAGCATGATTATCATTCGCATGATTTCAAAGCATTTCATGGACACCGTACCTGCAATCAAAACAATGACCGGAGCCGTCGCGTGCGGCATCCTCTGCTGCCTTATGCTACTTGCCGCACCGTACGGGGAACCTGTCTTCCTGGCGTCCGGAATCTTCTATGGTCTCGCCACTGGCATAAGCCTGCCACTTAATCAAAGCGTAGCGGTAAAGAACACCCCGCCAGAGCGCTGGGGCGCCGCAAACGCCCTGTTCCTGCTCGCCAATGACATCGGCATTGGCTTCGCAAGCGTAATCTGGGGCGTTATCAATGACTCATTCGGGTTCCAGACAAGCATCGTCTGCGTCATTGTCTGCCTTATCGCAAGCTACGCATCCGCCTGGATCGTCTACCCCGCCCGCGACAAGCGGTGGAGGCATTAGAGCGTAAGCGTCAAAATGACCGCGTAGCAGGAAACGTCCAGGACCATTCCGGCATACGGATGGAAAAGTCCTGGACGTTTCCATCTTTGCGTTGCGGTATGCCTTAGGCCGCTATGTCGCTACAGGCCCTCCTCGGCGTTGTTCGCCATCTCGTCGTCGAACGCATCGGGGTCGATGTTAATTATGAAGTCGTCAGGCATCTCTTTGGCCTTCTCGGCAGCGGCTGGGTCGAGCTTGCAGGACTCAGGCACCCTATCCGACCACGGCAGGAACGAGTCCACAACCTCATCGGTGAGCTCGCCGGCGTTGGGCATCTCGGTCAGCAGCCACTCGACGTAAAGCCTGGGATTGAGCCCGTTGGCCTTGGCCGTGGTGGTGACGCTGTATATCGCCGCAGACGCCCGCGCGCCGCGCGGCGCATCGCTGAAGAGCCAGTTCTTGCGCCCTACGACGAAGATTCGCTGGGCCTGCTCGGCGACGTTGTTCGAGAGCTCCAGGTGCCCCGTCTTCGAGCACGTTCATGACGTAGGGCCAGAACTCCACAGCGTACTGCAGCGCACGGTGCGGCGCCAGCTTCGGCGAGGCTAGGGGAAGCTGGGCCCGCGCCCATCCCCCGAAGTCCTCCATGAGCGGGCGGAGCTCCGCGTCGCGGGGGGGC
>DAWBYD010000176.1:0-1885 GCA_052278285.1 Collinsella sp.
ATTCACATACGTTCCCGCCACACGCTACCAGCGCTTTTGTGCTCGCGGTCTTGCTGCGTGCCGCAAAGGCGCTGTTTTGTTTTTGCACGAGCTTTTCGTAGCGCCGCTATTTCGGCGGCGGTATTTGGCTTCGTGCACCGGGTTTCGAGCATGCCGATGGGGGTGGTTTGCCGTATGACTACCGTAAGACGAGCCGATCTTTCTTGCGTCGTCCAGGCGGGCGGGCTGTCGTCGCGCATGGGTTGCGACAAGGCGCGGATGTTGTTTTGCGGTGAGCCGCTCATCGAACGCGTACTGGGTCGGCTGGCGCAAGTTGCCGGCGAATTGGTCGTGACGACCTCGCGCCCCAGCGAGCTTGCCTACCTTGAGGAGTGCGCGTTTGGCGGCTTGGTGCCGCGTGTGGTGGCGGACCTTGAAGGGTCGGCGGGCGCTATGCGCGGCATCGCGAGCTCGTTGGCCGCGGCCCGATTGCCGCTCGTGGCGATCGTCGCCTGCGATATGCCGTTTGTCTCGCCGGAACTCATCGGCGTGCTTGCCGATCATGTTGAGGCCGAGGCGCTCGATGTGTGCGTGCCGCGCGAGGAGCGGGGGATTGAGCCGCTTTGCGCCGTCTGGCGCCGTGACGCGTGTGCGCCGGTTGCCCAAGAGCTGCTCTCCTGCGACCGACAGCGCATTCGCTGCCTGATCAATCGCGTTCAGGCCGGTTATATGGATGAGCCGCAGATCGTTAAGACCGCGGGCTCGACGCTCTGCTTCGAAAACGTCAATACGCCCGAGGAGTTTGCGGCAGCCGAGCTGCTCGCCTAGACGATGGGAGATACCATGCCTCACGATATCTGCCCCGATACCGGGGAACCTTGCACTTGCGATGGGTCCGAACCTTGTACTTGCGGCTGCGGTGGCTGTGGACATACTGCGGAAGAGGAAGCGGCCGCCGCGGCGTATCGTGAGGCGCACCGCGAAGACCCGTCCGGTGATGCCCTCGACCACGAGCGTAAGATTATCGTGTCGTTTGACAGCACCTTCGATGTTATGGAATGCGAACAGCTGTGTCTTGCCGCCGGCGTGCCCGGGCGCATCATGCCATTGCCCGGCTCCATTACCGCCGGCTGCGGGCTGTGCTGGGCCATGCCGTTCTCGGGCGATGCCCTCGCCGCCTTCCGTGCTGCCACCGAAGGCCGCATTACCCCCGCCGACTACCATCAGCTCGTCCTCTAACCACCAACGCCACCACAAAGGTGCTGTCCCCAATGTGGTGGTTTGGAACACGTGGACGAAACAGGTTTGAAACACAGGTTTTGCACGTCAGGTGCTCAAAAACGCCTCTACCTGCATCGTAATCAAAACGAAACATCTGCTCGTTGGCTTATGCGTAACTTTGCTGCAACAGTGCGATATTATCCATACTCGATAAAGCTCGCGGCGCATGGGGCGCCTCGAACGATACTTTTCTTTTCCATCAATTGGAGGAAGCATGAGCTACACGCAGAAAGTTCTCGACGAGCTCAAGGCCCGCTATCCCGAGCAGCCTGAGTTCATCCAGGCCGCGACCGAGATCCTCGGCACCATCCAGCCGGCGCTCGACGCCCATCCCGAGTACGAGGAGGCCGCCCTGCTTGAGCGCCTCGTTGAGCCCGAGCGCATTGTCATGTTCCGTGTCCCCTGGGTCGACGACCAGGGCAAGGTCCAGGTCAATCGCGGCTACCGCGTCGAGTTCAACTCTGCCATTGGACCCTACAAGGGCGGCCTGCGCTTTAACCCGACGGTCACCCTGGGCATGCTCAAGTTCCTGGGCCTGGAGCAGCTCCTCAAGAACAGCCTGCCCACCCTTCACATGGGCGGCGGCAAGGGAGGTTCCGACTTTGACCCCAAGGGCAAGACCAAC
>DAWBYD010000177.1:0-2491 GCA_052278285.1 Collinsella sp.
GCCACAGACGTGAGCTTGCGTCACTCGGCATACGCCAATCGCCGCGCGGGCTGAGCGTCACCGAACCCACCTTGGGACCATCGGGCAGGCATCTGCGCTTAATCTGCTGAGCAAAGAAGCGACGGTAGAACGTACGTAGCCATGTGTGGACGGTCTTGGCGTCGTAGACGCCCTCGAAGCTCTTGAGCGCCATGCGGTAGATCTTGCCCGGCTCAAAGCCAAAACGCAGCAGGTAGTAGAGGAAGTAGTCGTGCAACTCGTATGGGCCCACCAAATCCTCGGTCTTCTGCGCAATCTCGCCGTCGCCCGTGGGCGGCAGAAGCTCGGGAGATACCGGCGTATCGAGGATATCGAGCAAGACCTCGGCAATACGCCCGCCAAAGACATCGGCGGCATAGCGCACCAGATGGCGCACAAGCGTCTTGGGCACGCTCGCGTTGACGGCGTACATGCTCATGTGGTCGCCGTTATAGGTAGCCCAGCCGAGCGCCAGCTCCGACAGGTCGCCCGTGCCAATGACAAAACCGCCAGCCTGGTTGGCCAGATCCATCAGAATCTGCGTACGCTCGCGCGCCTGGCTGTTCTCGTAGGTCACGTCCTGCACGGCCGGATCATGCTCAATGTCCTTGAAGTGCTGCTCCACAGCCGCGTGGATCGAAACCTCGCGGAAGCTCACACCCAGGTCGCGAGCGAGCGACTCGGCATTCGACTTGGTACGATGCGTCGTGCCGAAGCCGGGCATGGACACGGCTGTGATACCAGTGCGCGGCAGCCCCAGTGCATCGAAGGCACGCACGGTCACAAGCAGCGCTAGCGTGGAGTCCAAGCCGCCCGAAAGGCCGATAACCGCAGCCTTGGTACCCGTGTGGGCAAGGCGGGTCTTGAGGCCCGCAGTCTGCAGATCGAGGATCGTCTCGCAGCGCTCGGCCAAGTCGCCGTGGTCGGCCGGCACAAAGGGCGCGCGCGGGAAAACGCGGTCGATATCGCAGGCATCGCGCAGGACAGGTTCTTCGGCCAGCACGCCCTCAAACGAAAACTCAACGATCGTGGCCTCCGGCGCATCGTCGGTACGCGTCCACGTCGTCGAGCGACGGCGCTCGGCAACCAGACGGTCGAGGTCAACATCGGCGATGGCCATATCGCAGGTAAGCAGTTTGGTCGCGGCGAGCTTGGAGCCGTTTTCGTAGACGAGGTTCTCGCCCGCAAAGACCATGTCGGTCGTGGACTCGCCCTCGCTCGCGTCTGCATAGGCATAGGCACAGTACAGGCGCGCGCTCTGATTGGAGATTAGGCTGCGGCGGTAATCTGCCTTACCGATAATCTCGTCCGAGGCCGACGGGTTGAGAATCACCGTCGCACCGGCAAGCGCCATCTCGGTCGAAGGGGGCGCCGGCACCCACAGGTCCTCGCAGACCTCAACGCCCAGCACCATATCCTCGGCACCTTCATCACAGCAGCGGTAGACAAGCCCCGAACCCAGCGGAACCGGACCCTGACCGGCAAACTCGACCCACACAGGATCTGCGGGCGCCGGAGCAAACCAGCGGCGCTCGTAGAACTCGCCATAGTTGGGCAGATACTTCTTGGCCGTGAGGCCCAAAAGCTCGCCCGCGCAGCACACGGCGGCGCAGTTGTAGATGTTTTCTGCCACCGCAACGGGCAAGCCAACGGTAAAGACAATCGGCAGCTCATGAGTCTCATCGAGGATATGCACCAGAGCAGCCTCGCAGGCATGCAGCAGCGTGCGGTTATGGAACAGGTCGGCCGCGGTATAGCCGCTCAAGTTGAGCTCGGGCAGCACCAGCGCGCGAACGCCGCGCTCGGCAGCCTCGCGAACTGCTGCCAGCGCAACCTCGGCATTGCCCTCGACATCGGCCACGCGAATCCGCGGCGAAGCCGCCGCCACACGCAAAAAGCCATCGTTCTTATTAGCCGAAACGCAGCATTGCCTTGTTGATCTGGACACTGGAGGCCCCTTCTACCCTGAGATTCAGTCTAACGGACGTTCACATATCTCTAACTAGCCAAAGCAACCTCCCAGTTTACTGAGAGGCCAACCTGTGCTAAGAGCATGTATTTCAAAATTAAGGCATATCAACGTCACATCTGCATATCAACGTCACATCTTTCGCAAATAATTCAATTGAAACACAACTACCATCATAATTGAAAATACACCAAGTCCTGTAACGAGAATTGAGAACATCGCGATGCTCGTGAACAGCGAAACAAGGAGTGTTGAAATAACAACAGCAACCGATTGCAAAGACTCCCTAATTGAAAACAGGCCTATCGATTCAGATCCGTCTCTCGCCAAATCCTGCAGCGATGTTATGAGAAGCACATCTTGAATGGCGTTTCCGGCACCGACGATAAAAAGGAAAATAAACGATATCCCAGACGCATAGCGATAGCCAAACGCCAGATACGCACCGAGCGCAAGATACGTCACAAAACAATATGATTTAACGCAATCGGAACCACTGATTAA
>DAWBYD010000178.1:0-2796 GCA_052278285.1 Collinsella sp.
CACGAAGGCCACATTAAGTGGCCTTCGGCTCGTGCGGAATCTACGAAAAACTTACCCGCGTCGCCCGGCCAGGTCCTGCGGTGACTTGCTTGCCGCATGGATGGCGTCTTGGCGTCTGGATACTTGGCTGATAGTTTGGAATGAAGGGGGCTCCTTGTTGGCAAGGAGCCCCCTTCTGTTTTGGTTACTTTGGGGTTGTTGGTATGTCTTTACTTGGCATCGGCCCAGGTTATGCCGGTGCTGGCTTCGGCGATTAGGGGAACGCGGAGGTCCACTACGTGCTCCATGACGTCGCGGACCATGGTGGTTAGGCGCTCGACTTCGTCGATGGGGCACTCAAAGTCCAGTTCGTCGTGCACTTGCAGGATCATGTGGGCGGCAAAGCCTTCTTCTTCCAGGCGACGACTTACGCGGGCCATGGCGATCTTGATGATGTCTGCTGCGGTGCCCTGCATGGGATGGTTCATGGCCGTGCGCTCGCCAAAGCCGCGGAGTTGCGGGTTTTTGGCCTTGAGCTCGGGAATATGGCGTCTGCGGCCATACATGGTCTCGGCGTAGCCCGTCTGCTTGGCGCGCGCCACCACGTTGTCGAGGAACGTACGCACGCCCGGGTAGGCCTCGTAGTAGCGGTCGATCATGTCGCGTGCCTCGACCATCGAGATATGCAGCGACTGCGACAGGCCGTAGGCCTGCTGACCATACACGATGCCAAAGTTCACGGCCTTGGCGCGACTGCGCAGGTCGGGCGTTACCTCGGACACCGGCACGCCAAACACGCGCGCCGCCGTCTCGGCATGGAAGTCCTCGCCCTCGTTAAAGGCGCGCACCAAGTGCTCGTCACCCGAGAGATGCGCCAGCAGACGCAGCTCGATCTGCGAGTAGTCCACCGCCAAAAAGACGCTTCCCTCGCCTGCCGAAAACGCCGTCTTGACGGTACGACCCAGCTCCGAGCGCGTCGGGATGTTCTGCAGGTTCGGGTCGCTCGAGGACAGACGCCCCGTTGCCGTGATGGTCTGGTTGTACGTGGTGTGCACGCGACCGTCACCACGGCGCAGCGGGCCCAGCGTGTCCAGATAGGTGGACTTGATTTTGGACTTTTCACGCCAATCCAAGATCAGACGCACGATTTCGTGGTCGCGGGCAAGGTCACTCAACACCTTGGCGTTGGTCGAATAGTAGCCGCGCTTAGTCTTCTTGAGGCCCTTGGTCGGAAGCCCCATCACATCAAAGAGCACGTGCGACAGCTGCATGGGACTGCCAATATTAAAGGTCTCGTCACCCGCCAGGTCGCGAATGCTTCGCTCGACCTCGGTGATCTGGGTCGCCAGACCCTCGGACAGACTGTGCAGACGGTCGGGGTCCACGAGCATGCCCGCGCGCTCCATCTTGGCAAGTACCGGAACGAGCGGCATCTCGATGCCATCGAACACGTTGGCGGCATTCTCACGGGCCATGCACTCGCGCAACGGCGCCACGAGCGCCAGCGTCAGAGCCGCAGTACGGGCGGCGGGCGCCGGAGCGTCCTCACCAGCACCCTCTGCGCCGCGCGCCGCAGGCAGCGCCATCTGCAGATACGTATCGGCAAGATATGCCTCATCGAACTCGGAGCGATCGGAATCCAGCAGATAGGCAGCGACCACGGTATCGAAGATACGCGTGGAATCGGCAGCGAGCGGATCCATGAGCTCGGGCTCAGAAGAATCGATGGGCGAAAGCTCGTGCAGCAGCGCCTTCGTATCCGGGCTCGCCACGCGGCCCTCCATAAACAGGCGCGCAAGCACGCCGGCGATCACACCGTGAGCGAAGTTGAAGCCATCGACTACGGCAGTGGAGGCGCCGTCGCCCTCCTCGAGCGCGAACAGGCCCTTGGACGTCGCCAACCACAGCGTGCGCGTCAGTCCAAAGAGCGCGCCCTCTTCCTTGTCGTCGTCCACCACGGCGGCGACCCACTCGCCGGCATCAATCGCGCGGGAAACCTCAGCCGCAACGGCACCAAGCGCGTCGGCATCGCCGGCGGCTGCGCGAACCATCGCAGGTATCTCAAACACACTGGAGGCAGCAGCAGCCCCGCCCTCGCCGCCGATCAGCGCCAAGAAACGGTTCTGCATGGCGGTGATACCAAGCGTGCCCAGCGCCGCGGACACTTCGTCGGCAGAAAACGCCGGGAAGGACGTTTCGTCAAAGTCGAGCTCGACGGGCGCATCGGTGCGAATGGTTGCGACCTTGCGGCTCAGCAGCGCATCGTCGATGTGCGCACGCAGGTTCTCGCCCATCTTGCCCTTGACCTCGTCGGCATGCGCGATGACCTCGTCCAAGCTGCCGTACTGTGCGATGAGCGCGCTCGCCTTTTTGGGGCCGATGCCCGGTACGCCGGGAATGTTGTCCGACGTATCGCCCTTTAGACCGTAAAAATCGGGCACGAGCGCCGGCGTAATGCCGTGATACAGGTCGTCCACGCTCTCGGGCGTCATGATCGCCACGTCGGACAGGCCCTTGCGGGTCGAGACCACGTTGACGTGCTCGGTCACGAGTTGATACATGTCGCGGTCGCCGGTCACCAGCAGCATGTCGCAGCCGGCCTCTTCACCCAGGCGCGCCATGGTTCCCAGGATATCGTCGCCTTCCCAGCCCTCGGACTGCAGAATCGGCACGTTGAGCGCGGTGAGCAGCTCCTTAATCATAGGGAACTGCGCATGCAGATCGGGGTCCATGGGCGGGCGTTGCGCCTTATACTGCGGCAGCATCTCCATGCGCACGCGCGGTTTGCCCTTGTCAACCGCCACGACCACACCGTCG
>DAWBYD010000179.1:0-3419 GCA_052278285.1 Collinsella sp.
CTTTGGCTCGCGTCAGGAGACCGCCGATGCGGCCGTTGAGAAGCTGACAGCCGCCTATCCCGACGCCAAGGTCTGGGGCCGCTCCTGCGACCTCACCTCACTCGAAGCCGTGACCGAGGCCTTTACCCAGGCTGCAGCCGACATGGGCGGCTTGGACACGGTCGTCAACAATGCCGGTATCTCCCAGCGTTCACCCCTCTTGGACTACACGGCCGAGGAGTTCGCAAAGGTCATGGACCTTAACGTCGTCGCCGTCTTTAATGGCCACCAAGCTGCCGCCAAGATCATGACCGAGGCCGGCCACGGCGGCACCATCACCACCACGAGCTCGATGGTTGCCAAGTACGGCCAGCCCTCTGGCGTCGGCTATCCAACGTCCAAGTTTGCCGTCAACGGCATGGTCCAGTCGCTCTCGCGCGAGCTCGCCCCCATGGGCATTCGCGTCAATGCCGTAGCACCCGGTGTAACCAAAACCGACATGGTCGCCAACCTGCCTGAAGAGGTTATTAAGCCCATCGTCGCCACCATTCCGCTGGGTCGCATGGGCGAGCCCGAGGATGTCGCCAACGCCTTTGTTTTCCTGGCGAGCGACATGTCCTCCTACGTCACGGGCGCCGTGCTCCCCGTCGACGGAGCCGCCCGCTCTTAAGGGACCACAAGCCTCAGCTCCCAGCCTCAACATAGTCCAACAAAGAAGGCGCGCCGTCTGCATCAACTGCAGGCAGCGCGCCTTCTTCTGTTTGAAAGGGAAGCTGTGTCCCGGAATTCCGACTCAGACCGGGACGCAGCTTCCCTCAGGGCCATGTTTCGGAAAGAGCGCCCCGTTTTGAACGCCGATTCTGGGATACCGTTTCCGCAACGGATCTCTCGCGGAAACTGCATCCCACTCTGAGCGCCCATTCCGGGACACAGTTTCCCAACGGCCCCCGTTTCGGAAACCACATCCCGTTCCGAGCCTTCAAAGCGGGACGCGGCTTCCCCGAGAGAGTATCGACTACTTGCCGTCGTCGTCCTCGGCTTCTTCTCTTGCATAGAGCTCCAACATGCGGCGGCGGTATTCGCGCACGGCGAGCTTGGCGCGCTCCAGGCGGCGACGCTCGCGCGGGGTCAGCTCGGACGGGTCGACCTCATCACCATAGGTCTTATCGGCAAGAAGATGCGCCGCGTCCACGATGCGGGCATCGATGTGGCCGCTCGCCGCCTCGGCGGAAAGACGCTCGGCAATCGTATCGAGCGTAGGCAAGCCCTCGAATACGCGACCATGGCCATGCGAAGTCAGCAGCTCGTGCTCACGTGCGAGCAGGCTCGCCAAATCGTGATGGGCGCGCAGGATGTCGAGCGCATCGGATGGATGCTCGGCAACTTCTGCCACGGCGGCGACCGGCGCGGCGTCGACCACGCGGTAGAAGAGCTGCGCGAGCAACGGCATCAAGAACACCGTGATGGCACCGGCAGCGACCATGACCGACGCAATATCTTGCGACAGCGCGCCCGCGTTGACGGCAACGCTTGTCACGGCAACGATGATCGGCAGGGCCGTGGTGCAGTACAGGGCCACGGTAATGCGACCATACGCCGACACATCGCGCGTCGCAGGACAAATGCTCATAGAAATAAGAATGGGCACGGCACGAATAATCAACAACGCCACGATAAAGCCCACGAGCAGACCCGGGCGCGACGCCACGGCCGTCAGATCGATCTTTGCGCCCGATACGGTAAAGAATACCGGAATCAAAAAGCCGTAGGCCAGGCCATCGAGCTTGGTCTCGAGCGTATGGTTGCCCTCGGGGATGATATAGCGCAAGACAAAGCCGGCGGCAAAAGAACCCAACACGATGTCGAGATCAAAGACGGCCGAGAACGCCACGAGTGTGACCAGGATGAGCACCGTCAGGCGCACGAAGGTCTGCGACGTGGTATCGGCGCGTTCCTCGACAAACGCAAAGAAGCGGCTGCCGACACGCTTGGAGCGGCTTGGGACCACAGCCAGCAACACGCAAACCACCGCAAACAAGCCAAGGATTACGAGCGTTTGGATGCCAGTGCGGGCAGACAGCAGCACCGACATGGCGAGCACAGGGCCGAGCTCACCCCAGGTGCCATACGCGAGAATCGAGTCGCCCACACGCGTGCCAGTGAGCGAGCGCTCACGCATGATGGGCACGAGCGTGCCGAGCGCCGTCGAAGTGAGGGCAAGCGTCACGGCGATACCGTCGAAATGACTGACTGAGAACCACGGGGTAAAGCGCACGGCAAGCCAGGCGATACCAAACGTGACGACCCACGTCGCCAAGCCGTAGCGCCCCTCGACGCCCGTGATGCTCTTGGGGTCGATCTCAAAGCCGGCAAGCAGGAACAAGAAGGCCAGGCCCAGCTCGGACACAAGCGAGACCTCAGCATCTACATGGATGACGCCGAGCATATGGGGTCCCAGCACCGCGCCGAACACGAGCAAAAAGACCGTCTCGGGAACGGGTTTCCCGGGAATCGCCGAGGCGATGAAGGGGCTTGCAAAGGCCACGAGCGCGATGATGGCGAGTGAAACGAATGCCATGTGATGCCTTTCTCTTGTTTGCGCTTCACTGTAGCACCCTCGCCGTCCTCAACGCGCCGCGAGCTGTCGTATCATAGTGAGGTTTACAAACATGTGGCTCAAGGCGACCGCAGGGCAGACCCCGCAAACCGACCGCTGCCGCATACCGTACCGTACGCCCAACCGATCAGGAAGGCAGGAACCAATGGTCTCTCGTATCTACGTGGAGAAGAAACCCGGGTTCGACGTCGAGGCTCAGCAGCTCAAGGGCGAGCTGACCGAAATTCTCGGCATCAAGGGCATCGAGGCCCTGAGGATCATCACTCGCTACGACGTCGAGGGCATCGACGAGGAGCTTTTCCGCTCCTGCGTGCCGCCCGTCTTTAGCGAGCCCCAGGTCGATGTGACCTACGACGCGCTCCCCGCAAGCGATGGCGCCGTCTTTGCCGTCGAATTCCTGCCTGGCCAGTTTGACCAGCGCGCCGACTCCGCCAGCGAGTGCGTGCAGCTCATCAGCCAGGGCGAGCGCCCCGCCGTGCGCTCCGCCAAGGTCTATATGATCTCGGGCACTCTAGACGAAGCCGCCATCGAGGCCATCAAGCACTACGTGGTGAACCCCGTCGAGGCGCGCATCGCCTCGCTCGACCTGCCCGAGACGCTGTACATGGAGACCCCCGAGCCCCAGCCCGTCGAGGTGCTCGACGGCTTCCGCGAGCTCGACGAGGCCGGTCTTGCCGCCTTTATCGCCGATCGCGGCCTTGCCATGGACGAGGCGGACATCGCCTTCTGTCAGCAGTACTTCCGCGATGAGGATCGCGACCCCACCATCACCGAGATCCGCGTGATCGACACCTACTGGTCCGACCACTGCCGCCACACCACC
>DAWBYD010000180.1:0-6873 GCA_052278285.1 Collinsella sp.
TCCTCGATGGCGGCGCGAGCCTCGGCGGCAATACCCGGCTCGCACACCACGGCGTCCAAATTGTCCAGGCGGCAGAAGGTGTAGAAGTCGCGCTTGCCGATCTTGCTGGAGTCGGCGATCAGATAGCGCGAGTCGGCCTTGCTAAAGGCGAGCTGCTGGATGCGGCCCTCATCCATATTGGACGTAGACACGTCGCCATCCAGAATGCCGTTGGCGCCGATAAACGCAGCGTCGATACCCAGCGCACGCAGGGTATCCTCGGCCGTTGGTCCCACAAAAGCGGCGGTGCGGCGGCGATACATACCGCCCACGAGGCACAGGTCGCAGTCTTCGCGCGCCTCGAGCAGGTTAAACACCGAAAGCGAATTGGTCACAATGCGCAGGCGGCACGCCGGCAGCATCGAGGCCATCTGCTCAACCGTGGTGCCCGTACCCAAAAAGATGGTCGAGCCTTCCTCGATAAGCTCCACAGCGCGGCGCGCGATCTGCAGCTTTTCCTCGGCATGCTTCGTGCGCTTTTCGCTGTGCGAATACTCGTGGCGCAACATAGCGTGAGGACGGCCCTGTGCACTGCGGGCTCCGCCGTGCACGCGCTCGATCTCGCCCAGGCTCGCAAGCTCCTCAAGGTCACGACGAATCGTCATATCCGAGACACCTAACGCATCTGAGATCTCCTTAACCGAGACCGTGCCCTGCTCTTCGAGCAGCTGACGAACCCTATCCTGTCGCTCTGCCTTAATCACGATGAATCCTCGCCGTTCTTTGCGCGCATATCATTCAAACAGTAACGATCAAATTGTATCAGACTCGTGCGCGTCAAAAATGAACGCCCGCACAGCTCCAATCATCACTTTTTTGAGAAAAATACCCCCTGCTTTAGTGGGGTGTAGTGATAATCTCGCCTGTTCGCGCTACAGTTTGTCGGAAATACCTCGATGTTAGGAACCAAATGATCACTTCCGAGCTTTTCGGCACCGCGCCGTGCGGTACCCCCGTTCATCGTTACACCCTCAACGGGCCCGAGATCTGCGTTCGCATTATGGACTATGGCGCCACCGTGCTGGGTATCGATGTGCCCGACATTCCCGGCAACGTGCGCGATGTGGTGCTGGGCTTCGATAAGCTCGAGGATTACTTTGACAACCCCGCCTGCTTTGGCGCGACCATCGGCCCCGTGGCAAACCGCACCGCGGGCGCCACGATCACCATCGACGGTACGGACTGGCATATGCCCGCCAACGAGGGCGCCAACAACCTGCACAGCGATCTTGAGCATGGTCTGCACAAGCGCGTATGGGATGTTGAGCTCGACGAGGTCCACAATGCCGTGCGCATGGCCACCTCGCTTGAGGATGGCGAGCTGGGCCTGCCCGGCAACCGCACCTTTACGGCCGTGTTTACCGTGACGCGCACCGGCGTCTTCCGCATCGAGTATGGCTGCGAGAGCGACCGCGCCACCTACGTGTCCATGACCAACCACACGTACTTTAACCTTGCCGGTCATAACGCCGGCATGGACTGTGAGCACTTCTTTGTTGCCAACGCCGCCCACTACCTGCCCATTAACGAGCAGAATATCCCCACCGGCGAAATCGCTCCGGTCGAGGGCACGCCGTTTGACTTTCGCGAGCTGCGCCCCGTCGCTCCTGGCATGGAAGCCGATGACCCGCAGATTAAGCAGGCCCGTGGCTACGATCACTGCCTGTGCATCGATGGCTATCAGTACGGCCGTAATCTGCGCCGCGCGATGCACGTCGAGGAGATGTGGACCGGCCGCGAGCTGGACTACTACACCACCGCGCCGGGCGTTCAGCTCTACACCGGCAACTGGCTGGGCGACGAGCACGCCAAGGACGATGCCAACTATGGCTGGGGCGCCGGCTTCGCCCTCGAGGCCGAGATGTACCCCGACACGCCGCACCAGCCGCTGTTCCCGCAGGGCATTGTGGGCCCGGGTCACCCCTACAGCAATGTGATCGAATACCACTTTATGAGGCACTAAGCCCATAACGCGACATATCGCACAGCAGCGCCCGCCGGCACCACCGCCGACGGGCGTTTTGCTGCCTAGTCATTGGGGACGTTCCTAAATGACTAGTCATTGGGGACGTTCTTAAATGACTAGTCATTGGGGACAGTCTTTAACGTTTGGCGAGAAGGACTGTCCCAATCTGCCGACACTTGGGGACGTTCCTAAAAGGCCGGCACATAAGGAACGTCCCCAAGTGCCAAGGGTGTCCCGTTTGACTAGTCATTTAAGAACGTCCCCAATGACTAGTTGGATGGGGTCGGGATTGGAGCTGGGGAGGTAACGGATTTCTAGCTCTATGCCGAGTTCTTGTAGCTCTTTGAAGGCAGCGATGTCCGTATCGTCTACGGCGACTGCGGGCGTTATGGGGTGCTTGCCCTCCCCCGCCTGCATATGGCCAATGCTGATCCTGGTGATCGGCACACCACCCTTAACCAGCGCGAGTGCATCCGTGGGCGACGCCACCATGATGAGAATCCTTTGGCGCGGCGTTGCGGTATGAATGATGTCGACAGTCCTTTGCACCGAGAAAAACCGCGTCCAGACACCCTCGGGTGTCGCCACCCTCATAGGGGCCCACTTGCGCGAATCAGCCGCAATCTCATCGTTGACGATTAAAACAAGGTTGGAACCCACGACTTCGTTCCACAGCTCAACGTCTTGCCCGTAAATAAACCGGTCATCGATGCGTGTGAGAAGAATCTTGGGTTGAGCCATCGCCACCCCATTCTGTTTGAGACCCGTAAGAGCAAGACATCACGTCTCCAATATTAGTGCATTTAAAGTGAGAAAAGCCGTCAGAACACTTGCGCGGATTTGCGATGTCCCGTATCATAGACAGCCGTTGACGCCTCAGTTGCGTCATCACATGGCCGCCAGCGTAGCTCAGTTGGTAGAGCACCGCTCTCGTAAAGCGGGGGTCACCGGTTCGAGCCCGGTCGCTGGCTCCATTGCACAAGATAGCCGCCTTCGGGCGGCTTTTTTGTTGCCGATTTCGAGCGTGCATCCGCCAATCCAAGCACAACGCCGTCGGCAACTCCCCTACTCAACAACAAGCCCCGCCAACCGCAATCCCCAAGGGGACCGCGATCAGCGGGGCTCAAACGCGTTCCCCAAGGGAAATCACGCTAGCTCACGAGCAGTTCGTTACTCTTCCCAGTAAGCATCTGCAAGCAGCTTAAAGCAGATCTTCTTGACCGGCTGCGCGCCATCGTCCGGGAACTCGAGCGTGGGCATATGAGGCTCGCCGGCAACGAACAGTGCAAACTTATCGTCAGCAAGATCGCCGGCGATCGAGGCGTCGGAATCGACCAGATCGTAGTCGTCCTTCTCGTCAAACTCCTGGACCAGCGTCAGGCTGCCCGTGGCAACCTTAAAGGCCTCGCGACCCTCAATGTCGATCTGCAGGTCGTGATAGCGCTGATGCGTCTCATAGTGAGCCTCGGCCTCGGGACGCGTCGTAGGAGCCATGACGTTCGCAAAGACCTTGTCGCCCAGAATCGGATGGCTGCCGACCTCGAGCTCCGCCGGATCGTTCTCCTCGAGCCAATCAATCAGCACGTCGAGGCCCTTGAGCATTCCGCGGTACTCCTCGATATCGCCCAGTGCACCGTAAATCATCTAAATCCCCTCTCGGATCGTTCCTTTGGCGGCTACTCGATAAACGCGTTACCGACGCTGTTGCCACCCACATACGTCTCGACCAGGGTAAGGTCGGGATTGAACACGACAAAGTCGGCGTCGCGCCCCGGCATAATGCTACCGCACTTGTCGTCAACATGAGCTAGCAAGCGATGCCGGAGCCGTCGCCCAAACTCTTACAGCTCAGTCACGACAACGCCGTTGTAGACCTCGTCCCAACGGTCCATGACCAGATGGCCGGTCATGGGATCCATGGCATTGAGCTTGCCGCAGGTGTTGGCGGTACGCAGCACCGTCTCGTCGTCTGCGCCAGCAGCAATGGCATGCGCGAAGCCAGCGATAGTGGAGTCACCAGAGCCCGTGGCGTTAACGGCAGGGATATCGGGCGTCTTTGCGCGGAACGCACGGCCATTGTGAAAGCCAACGGAGCCGGCAGCGCCCATGGACACGACGACCCAGGGGATATCGGAGAAGCGGGCATCAGAGGCGAGCGCGGCGCGGAGCTCGTCCACATCGTCGGTGGTAAAGCTCGTGCCCAGAAGGCCGTTGATCTCGGTCAGGTTAGGCTTGACCAGCTCGGGCTTAATTTCGGACTTAAGGGCGGCCTCGAGCGAAGCACCCGAGGTATCGAGCAGCACCTTGGCCCCGGCGTTCTCGGCAATGCCCGTGATCTTGGCATAGTAGTCTGCCTCGACACCGCGGGGCAGAGAACCCGAAATGGTGACGACGTCGGCCTTGCCCGCAAGCTCAGTAAACTTGGCGGTAAAGGCATCGAGTTCCTCGGGGGCAATTGTCGGGCCACTCTCGAGCAGCTCGGTCTGGTTACCGGCGTGGAGAATGTTGAGGCAAATGCGAGTCTCGCCCTTGATGGGCACGAAGTCGTTGTTAATACCGTTGGCGTCCATGAGCTCAGCCATGTAGGCGCCCATGTGGCCGCCGAGCAGACCGGTTGCCACAACGTCGTCGCCCAGCTGACCCAGCACACGGGCCACGTTGAGGCCCTTGCCGCCAGCGGTCTTTTCGGGCGTCACACGGTTAACGTCGTCGATAATGAGCTCATCGAGCTGATAGCGCGTATCGACAGACGGGTTCATCGTAACGGTGAGGATCATTTTTAGCTCCTTATCTCGCAGGCTCCTTGTGCCTCGCGATACGAGTCGACAAAACGGAATTACAGAATCTCAATCGTGAACGAGCGAACGACGGTCTCCTTGGGCTTGGCGACAAGGCAGCCACGCTTATGCTCAAGCACGTCGTCCTCATCGGAGCAGGTCGAAAGGCCGCCCCAGGGCTCAACCGCCACAAAATCGCCCTCGGGCTTGCTCCACACAATGAGATATGGGAAGCCCTCAAAGCTCAGGCGGACGCCCTTGTCCTCGCCCTTTTTGGAAAGCGTGACCTGACGGCTCTCGAGCACGTCAAAGATGGTCTCCGCAAAATCGAAGAGCTCATGTGACAGAGGCAGCGTCTTTCCCACCATGGGGTTCTTGGAGCGATTGGTCACGTCAATCAAGCCAGTCGAGGGGACGGCAGTGCAAAGCTCAGCAGCCTCGTCCTTCTCAAAGCGCAGCTCGTAGTCCGTATAGGCCTCGCCCTCATCGAGTGGACACCTAAAGCCGGGATGACCGCCAATAAAGAACGGCATATCCTCGGTGCCCTCGTTGGTGACCTCGTAGGAAACGCGCACGGCAGCGTCCTCGAGCGCATAGCGGGCGACAAGCTTAAACGAATACGGATAATCGCTCAGCAGCGCGGCGTTATCCTCCGAAGCCAGGCACATCGCCAGCTCGTTCTCGCTCTGGCTCAGCAGCTTCCACTCTTGCTTGCGCGCAAACCCGTGGCGGGCGAGCTTCACGTGATGCCCGGCAAACGTCATGGCGCTGTTGTCGCGCAAGCCTCCGCAAATCGGGAAGCAAATCGGTGCCTGGCCAGACCACACGGCGGGATCGCCCTGCCACAGATACTCGCGACCTCCGGCCTCGATCGAGGTAAACGAACCACCAGCCGTGGACACCTTAATAGAAATCGAATCGTTGGAGAGAGCGTATTCCATTGCCCATCCTTTCGAACAACTGCTTTTTTGCTCGCAAGAACCCGTCTCGGCCCTGACCAAAGGACAAACCCGCACGTTCATCGATACGTCCGGTATCCCAGCCATGCAACGGGGTACCATACAGACATTGATGCAATTACAGCTGAAAGGCCTTCTTATGCGAACCATCATCCTCTACGCCTCGCGCCATCACGGCAATACGAAAAAGCTCGTGGACGCCATCGTCGAGGCACACCCCGAGATCGATACCCTCGATGTGAAGACGCTCGGTAAAAACGAGTATCCCAACCTGCACGAATATCATCTGATCGGTGTCGCCACGGGCATCTATTACTCCGAGATCGACAAGGACATGGCACGCGTGCTCACGAACGTGCTGCAGCCGCAGGACAAGGTGTTTGGCCTTATGACCTACGGTGGCAAAAACAAGTGGTACGGCAAGGATATCGATGGCATCTGCCGCATGAGGCAGGCTATCTTTATGGGCGTCTACGGCTGCCCAGGCTTTGATACGTGGGGACCGTTCAAACTCGCCGGCGGTGTCCAAAAGGGACACCCGACCGCTGAGGAAATTAAGGGCGCCGTCGACTTCTTCGACAAGATCGAAGACGAGTATGGCGACATCATCGTCGAAGAGTACGCCAAGCGCGAGAAGCGCCTAGCATACGAGAAGGAGCATCCTGCAGGAGGCCTGGTGGCCGGCGTTAAGCGCACGGCAAAGAAGATCGCTAACAAGCTGTAACTGTGAAGGTGCTTTTGAGCGTTTAACCCATACGGCGGGTCCGAGCAGATTCGGGCCCGCCGTCTTTTTCTATCGTTACTCGGTAAAGGCGTTGCCGACGCTCTGGCCGCCAACATACGTCTCGACGAGGGTGAGCTCATGGTCGAACACGACAAAGTCGGCGTCGCGACCCGGCATGATGCTGCCGCACTTATCCTCGATGTGTGCAGAGCGAGCCGGCACCTCGGTCGCCATGCGAATGGCGATATCGGCGCTGGCGATGCCCCAATCGACAATGTTCTTGACGCCCTGGGCAAGCGTGAGCACCGAGCCAGCAATGCTCTTGCCGTCGGCGAGCCAGCACAGGTTGTCCTTCATGATGACGTCCATGCCACCACTGGTGTAGCTGCCCTCGGGCATGCCGCCGCA
>DAWBYD010000181.1:0-2755 GCA_052278285.1 Collinsella sp.
CCCCCCCTCCCCCCCCGCCGGCCCCGTTCTTTTTTTTTTCTTGGTGTTGACGGCATCCGAGATTGCCCGTGGCACTATGGCGCTGATTCGCGCGGTGCGTGCATTTCCCTGGACCAATGCCGCACCCTGCCCGCGTATTCTGCTGATGGCACCTATCAAGATCAAGCCGCAAATCGCCGATGTATATATGACCGATTTTGACGAGCGTTCCGTCGAGGCCTCGGAGCATTTTGCTGAATACTATGCGCACGTAGCCGAGCAGTTTGGCTGCGACTTTTTGAATGCAGCGGAGTTTGCCGAGCCGGGCGATATCGACTATCTGCATATGATGCCCGAAAGCCATGAGAGCCTGGGTCACGCCGTGGCAGCCAAGCTCCAAGAGATGCTCGGTGAGTAGCGCGACCCCAAACCACCGCAAAGGTGTCTATCCCCTTTGCGGTGGCTTGGGCTGCGAATCTTAATACTGCCACATGTGGTTGACAGGGCCGGAGCCTTTGCCCATGTCCAAGCCGGCGGCGAGAGCGCCGGTTAAGTATGCCTTGCCCGCGTTGACGGCGTCGGCAAGATCCATGCCCTGGGCCAGCGCGCAGGCGATGGCGGACGAGAGCGTGCAGCCGGTGCCGTGCGTGTTGTCGGTCTCGATGCGCTTGTGGCGGAACCACGTGGTGAGTGGATCTCCCAGATGGTTGCCCTCGTCATCGAGTGGCGCGGGTTCGGCCAGTACATCGTTGGCCTCGTTGACAAGATGCCCGCCCTTAACGAGGGATGCGCAACCAAAGCGGCGGGTGAGGAGCATGGCAGCATTTTGCTGCGTGCGCTCGGAGTCGACCTCGTAGTCGAGCAGGGCCATGGCCTCGGGAATATTGGGTGTGATAACCGTCGCTAGCGGGAACAGGCGGCGGGTGAGCGCCTCGGCGGCATCTTCGGCAATCAGCCGTGCGCCCGAGGTGGCTACCATGACGGGGTCGACTACCACGTTTGTCGCGTTCCAGGCGCTCAGGCGGTCGGCGATAACATCGATAATCTCGGCAGAGGAAACCATGCCAATCTTGACGGCGTTGGGGCGGATATCGTCAAAAACGGCATCGATCTGCGCCGCGACAATATCCGGGGAGATGTTCTGCACAGCGGTGACGCCCAGGGTGTTCTGTGCGGTGATGGCGGTGATGGCCGTCTCGGCATACAGGCGGTGCGCCGTGATGGTCTTGATGTCGGCCTGAATGCCGGCGCCGCCGCTGGAATCGGATCCTGCGATGGATAGAACGGCAGGTACCTTACTACGATCCATGTTCGCTCCCTTGTTCGGTCGGAATCAAATGGGTCTATAAGCCAGCATTATAAAGATGCCCGGGCCGACTCTATGTCGAACCCGGGCGGGCGATGCAATCTTTACGCAAATGCAAGCAAATGTTCACACGTCAACAATTGACAGGCACCAGCTCGCCGCCAGAAGCGGCCGCGGCGACAAGGCTAGTCCTCCATGCCGAGGTCGATCGTCGTGCCTTCGAACACCTTGTTAACGGTGCGGACGGCGCACATCTTGCCACACATGGTGCAAGTGCCCTCGGTGGCGGCGGGGGACTCCTCGTAGCGCTTTTTGCCCGTAACCGGGTCGAGCGCGCACTTCCACATGGCGTCCCAGTCGAGCTTGCGGCGTGCCTGGCCCATCTTGTCGTCCATGTCGCGGGCGTGGGGCACCTTCTTGGCGATATCGGCGGCGTGTGCGGCGATCTTGGTGGCCATGAGTCCATCGAGCACGTCTTGGGCGTTGGGGAGGCACAGGTGCTCGGCCGGCGTCACGTAGCACAGGAAGTCGGCGCCGGAGCTGGCGGAGATGGCACCACCGATGGCGGCGGTGATGTGGTCATAGCCCACGCCGATATCGGTCACCAGCGGCCCGAGCACATAGAACGGGGCGTTGTGGCACAGGCGCTTCTGCAGCTTCATGTTGGCGGCGATCTCGTCGAGTGCCATGTGACCCGGGCCCTCGACCATGACCTGGACGCCAGCGGCCCAGGCACGCTTGCACAGCTTGCCCAGCTCGATCATCTCGGCGGTCTCGGTGGCATCGTTGGAGTCGTAGAGGCAGCCCGGGCGGCAGGAGTCGCCGAGCGAGATCGTCACGTCGTACTCGTGGCAGATCTCGAGCACCTCGTCGTAGAACTCGTAGAAGGGGTTCTCATTGCCGGTGACCTCCATCCAACCAAACAGCAGCGAGCCGCCGCGGCTGACGATGTTCATGAGACGGCCGGTCTCCTTAAAGGTCTTAATGACCGACTTGTTGATGCCGCAGTGGATGGTCATAAAGTCCACGCCGTCTTCGGCGTGCGCGCGAACGACCTCGAGCAGGTCGTCCTTGGTGAGCTTGACCAGCGGCTTTTCCATGTAGCCGATGGCGTCGTACATGGGGACGGTGCCTACCATGAGCGGCGTCTCGTCGATGAGCTGCTGGCGGAACTGGCGCGTCTTGCCCGAGTTGGAGAGGTCCATGATGGCGTCGGCGCCAAAGTCCTCGGCGATCTTGACCTTCTTCCATTCTTCGGCGGCATCGGCCTTGTCGCCCGAGATGCCCAGGTTCACGTTGACCTTGGTGGACAGGCCTTCACCGACGCCAAAGGCGCGCATGCCCTTTTTGATGTGCACAATATTGGCGGGAATGGCGATGCGGCCGTCGGCCACGCGCTCGCGGATGTACTCGGGGTCGCGATGCTCGCGCTCGGCGACTTCCTTCATCTGCGGCGTGATCTGCCCGGCA
>DAWBYD010000182.1:0-5855 GCA_052278285.1 Collinsella sp.
CAATCGTCGCTCGCGTACCTTAAGCACGCTTCGCTCCTCTTTCGTGGCAATCTGCGGCACTTTGACCCCTTAGACGACCTGCGGGGTTAACTTGGTTGAGTTTATCCTGCTTGAATAGCCCGGGCATGACATTGTTGTCATGTCCGGGCTTTTGTGTTTAGCGCCTTTTTGTTTGGAGACAATGAAATTAGCAAGAACGTAAAGCTAGGAGGCGCTATGTGTACGAGTATTCGATTTACCGATAATTCTGGCCACATGTATCTGGGCCGCAATCTCGACTGGAGCTTTGACTACGGCCAACAGGTTCGCGTGATGCCGCGCGGGTTTCACATTCCGTATTCGTTTATCGACGACGCGACAGCGGCGCACGCGGTGATCGGTATGTGCATCGATTACAAGAACTACCCTATGTTCTTCGATTGCGGCAACGATGCGGGCCTCGCCGTGGCGGGTCTCAATTTCCCGGGTTATGCCGAGTATGCCGAGGACCCTGTCGACGGCAAGACCAATATCGCGGCCTATGAGTTCCCCCTGTGGGTGGCAGCGACGTTCTCGACGGTTGATGAGGTCGAGGCCGCGCTGCGCGACACGGTGATTGTCGCCAAATCTGCCGGAGAGGGGCTGGGCGTGTCGCTGCTCCATTGGATTATCGGCGACAGCCAGCGCAGCATCGTGGTCGAGATGATGGCTGACGGCCTGCATGTATACGACGATCCGGTCGACACCCTTGCCAACCAGCCGACCTTCCCGTGGCACATGGAAAACCTGCGCACCTATATCACCGCCACAAGCGATTTTCCGCAGACAGCGACATGGCGTGGCGCCGAGCTTAAGCCCTATGGAGCCGGTGCCGGCATGCGCGGCATTCCGGGCGATTGCTATTCGCCGAGCCGTTTTGTAAAGGCGGCGTACCTCAATGCCAATTACCCGCAAAAGGAGAGCGAGACCGAAAACGTCGTTCGCATGTTCCGCTCGCTCGAGGGCGTGGTGATGATCGAGGGAGCGTCCAGGATGGGCGATGGCAAGTTCGAGAAGACTATCTACACCGGATGCTTTAGCGCGCGCACGGGCAATTATTACTACGCGATGTATGGGGATCCGTCGATTCGCTACGTGAGCCTGATGGATGCCGAGGGCGCGAGCCCCGATAGGCTCGTGGTTCCCGAGCCGCGTCGTTCGTAGCTCACCGGTCCGTTGCGACATAAAACGGCTCCGCACCTTTTATGAGATGCGGAGCCGTTGTCGTCAATGGCTGGTGGCGTGTTAGAAGTTGGCGTCGTTGAGCTGGGTGCTCTCGAGTCCGTCGAGTTGCTGTTGCTCGGGCGTATCGGCGACGCTCTCGAGCAGCTCGGTGGGATCGACGTTCATGTCCCTACCGGCCTCGTTGCCGTTGACCAAGTCGTCCGAGAAGATGTCGACTTCCATTTCCTCGGCCTCTTCAATCTGAACCTCGAGCGGCACCTGGGTGCGCACGAGCTTAACGGCCGGGCGCATGCGGGCAAACAGCGGCACGTACTCGATGATGATGGCAGAGTTCTCGAGACCGTACCAGCGCGCCGGGCTTCCGCAAGCGCGGCGGACGGCGTACTTGATGGCCATCACGCGGTGGTCATTGCGGTTGATGTCCGTTTCGGGGGCAAGCATCTTGCGCAGCATGCAAAAACGGAAGTCGCCCACGTTGCCGCGCGTCTCGTAGATGGAGTAGGTGTGGTGCTGCGGCGGCAACTCACCCGAGGCCATCAGGTCGCCAACGATCTGGCGCAGGTAGGCGTTGATGCGCTGATTGACCTTAAAGCCCAGGTCCAAGCGCACGCGGAACAGGAAGTCTGTGCCAAAGGTCTCAACGGAATACTCGTGCGTATAGGGCTCGTCGGTAACGTGTACGTTGATGAACCAATATGCCTTGGCGCGCTTGGGATGCTTGTCCAAGATGGAATAGAGCACGTCGCGGTCGAGCGTGAGCGGGTCGGGGCTGTTGGTGAGGAACACCAGATTGTCGGCGAGCACGGGGTAGGTCTCGTCATTGCGCAGGCGGTTGAGCTGGTCGATGTACTTGGAGACGGGCAGCAGAATCGTCTGCGTGCGCTCGATGGCGGTGCCGCGACGCCACACATACATAAGGCCGAACAGCAGTGCGGCCAGGAAGATCATGACGTAGCCGCCGTCAAAGAACATGGTGAGGCACGAAGCGAAGAAGCACAACTCAATGGCACCAAAGAGCAGGGCAAAGATGCAGGCGCCCAGCTTGTGCTTGAGGATGCCGGCGATATAGCTCGTCAGCAGCGTGGTGGTCATGAGCATGGTCACGGTGATGGCGAGGCCATAGGCGCTTTCCATGCGCTCGGAGTTCTGGAACAGCAGCACGATGAAGATGCAGCCGACCCACATGATGTTGTTGACGAGCGGAATATAGAGCTGACCCTTGGTGTCGCTGGGGTAGTGGATGCGCAGGTGCGGCATAAGGTTGAGGCGCGTTGCCTCGGATACCAGCGAGAACGAGCCGGTGATGAGCGCCTGCGAGGCGATGATGGCCGCCACGGCCGAAAGCACAATGGCAAAGGGGCGCAGGGGCTCGGGAAGCATCATATAGAACGGGTTAACGATATCCATCGCGAGCATCTGGGGGTTGGAGTTATTGGCGAGTAGCCAAGCTCCCTGACCCAGATAGTTGAGGATAAGGGCCGCCTTAACAAATGGCCAGGATGCATAGATGTTTGCCTTGCCCACGTGGCCCATGTCCGAGTAGAGTGCCTCGGCACCGGTTGTCGACAGGAAGACAAAGCCGAGCACCATAATGCCCGAATGGTTGATGGGCGAGAACAGGAACATAATGCCGCGGATGGGGTTGAGCGCGCGCAAGATGGACAGGTTGCCGAGCATGTTGAACAGACCGGCGCCTGCCAGGAACAGGAACCACAGCGTCATGAGCGGGCCGAAGAGCTTGCCGATTGACGAGGTGCCGGCGCGCTGCATGGCAAATAGGCCGCAGATAATGATGATTGTGATGATGATGACGTTGGTCTGGCCGTCGCCCAGCAGCGCATGGCCCCATTCGATGGTGCGCAGACCCTCGATGGCTGTGGTGACCGTGACGGCGGGGGTGAGGATGCCGTCGGCAAGCAGTGCCGCACCGCCGATCATGGCGGGCAGAATCAGCCATGGTGCCACCTTGCGTACGAGGCTGAACAGGGCGAAGATGCCGCCTTCGTTGTGGTTGTCGGCCTTCATGGCGATTACTACGTACTTGACCGTGGTCACGAGCGTCATGGTCCAGATGACGAGCGAAAGCGCGCCCAGGATCATGTCCTCGCTGACGGTACCGATGCCGCCGTTGTTGGCGACGATTGATTTCATGGTGTACATGGGGCTCGTGCCGATGTCGCCATAGACGACGCCGAGCGTTACGAGCAGCATGCCAGCGGAGAGGGGGATGGCTCCGTGCCCGCCTTGCCCGCGCTGGTCTTGGAGGTTTGCCTCCAGTTTATTGTGTGCCACGAGGACTCCCTTAGACATCCGGTTATCTGTCTAGGACAAAAAACTTTATGCCGTCTTTATACATACAAGAGCAGTTTGGCACATCGGGTTATTTTAGACAATAATCCTCAGCTGGGGATTATTTATCTACGCAGGTAGCATTTCAAAGCAGGGGCTTTTAAGCACGTACTGTCTGGGCGATGCCAGCCTTGGCGTTTGCGCGTTTGCCGGCGAGTTCGCAAAAAATCGCGCCGCCGATGATAAGCGCGGCACCCATCAGGCGGACCGGTGTTATGGCTTCGCCCAAAAGGACGGCCGAGAACACGACGGCCGAAAGCGGCTCGAGGTAGCCGACGACCGCGACGGTCTGGACGGGCAGCTTGGCGACGGCGCTAAAGTAGAGCAGGCAACCGATGCCGGTGTTGATGACGCTGAGCATGACGACGGCGCGCCAATCAATACTGGCGGCGACGCCGGCGGACAGGAATGAGGGGGCGCCCTGCGTGATGAGCGTGAGGACCAGCGCGGTCACAAAGGCGGCGCTCACCTGGAGCGTGGAGTTCTCGAGGCCTTCGATGTGTGGCGCGCCCTTGCTAGCGATGACCATCAGCGCATAGCAAAATGCCGAGGCGATACCGCAGACAATACCCGCAATGGGCATATTGCCGCCTAGACCTTGTGCTGCAATGAGAAAAGCACCGCAGGCGACGGCGATAAACCCGGCGATTTTGCCGCCGGTCAGTTTTTCACCAAAGATGAGTGGGGAGAGCGCCATAACGATGATGGGGCCACAGTAGTACAGCAGCGAGGATACGCCGACGCCGATCGTCTGGTAGGCGCGGAACAGAAAAATCCAGCTGGCGCCCAGCGCGGCTCCCGAGAGAAGGAGTGCTGCGGCTTCGCGGAGGCGAGATGGCGCCTGCAACTTATGGCGTTGGGTGATGGCGAGAATGGTGACAAGCGAGAGGGTGCCCAAAAACGTGCGCAGTAGCACGATATCGGAGCTCGGCAACGCGATGGCAGAGGCGATGATGCCGTTGGAGCCAAACAATAGCAATGCTGCTAAGTACGTAAACAGCCCGTTGTTCATGCGCTTCCATCCCCTCTATATCCGAGCATGTTCACTATGGGTGAACTGGCTTTAGAAGAAAAGCGAATATAATGCATAGATAACATGACAAAAACTCATGCAAAGGTGGAGGGGTGCCGTGGAAACGAATATTCAAAAGATGCAGGTGCTGCTGGAGACGGTGCGCGCCGGAAGCTTTACGCGTGCTGCCGAGCGCCTGAGCTATTCGCAGTCGGGCGTGAGCCGTATGGTGGCCGATCTCGAGGCCGACTGGGGCTTTAAAGTGCTCGATAGAAGTCGCGAGGGCGTGGTGCTTTCTGCCGACGGGCGGCAGGTCATGCCGGCAGTCGAGGCGTTATGCGAGGAATTCACTCGCTTGCAGCGACGGGTGGATGAGATGCGCGGGCTCATGCGCGGCAAAATCTGCATCGGTACGTTTTCGAGCGTGGCGACCCACGTGCTGCCGCCGGTGATTGCGCGCTTTCGTGCCGATCATCCGGACGTCGATTATGAGTTGCTGATGGGTGATTACTCAGAGATTGAACAATGGGTGGCTGAGGGTCGTTGTGACCTGGGCTTTATCCCGCGCGAGCCACGCGGCGCCGGCATGGCGTCGCGACCGTTGGTGCAAGACGAGCTGATGGCCGTGGTGCCAGCGGACTCCTCGCTTGCCACCGCGGAGGTCGTTTCCCTTGCCGATTTGGCCAACGAGCAGTTTATCCTGCTGGAACGCGGTAGCGACGACGAGATTACGCCGCTGTTTCGCCGCGCGGGCCTGGCAGTGCGCTCTAAGCTGTCGACCTGGGATGACTATGCGATTATGGCCATGGTCGAGGACGGCCTGGGCGTGAGTGTTCTTCCCGCGCTCATCTTGCGCCGCTGTCAGTTCGATGTTGCCGTGCGCCCACTCGAGGGACATCCTCATCGGCAGATCAACGCCATATATCGAACGGCCGACGTTTCGCTTGCCGCTGCTCGATTCCTTGAATACCTCTAAACGCGTGCATGTCATTGTCCGCTTTGGGCAAATCTCGGAGTCCGGTACATTTTCTTATGAAATTGAACTTCCGAATGAGGTACGGCGCTATACTGCTTGCTAAATTGAACTTTGGTTCAATTCGTGTTCTATAAATTGAACTTTGCCAGCAAGGAGGTTCCTGTGGCCCAAGAGACGTTTTGCGATCGCCTGCGACAGACTATGTCCAATCGCGACGTTCGCCAGTCGGACGTAATCCGCGCATCGGAGATGCTCGGCAAAAAGCTCGGCAAGAGTCAGATGAGCCAATATGTGAGCGGCAAGACGATCCCGCGG
>DAWBYD010000183.1:0-2665 GCA_052278285.1 Collinsella sp.
AATGCCAGGGCGGCAAAGAGGATTGCGAGGAAGTTGGCGCTGGCCTCGATGATGGAGCTCGACATGGCGCTGGCGCGCGAGAGGCCCAGGTAGAAAAAGAAGTACTGCCCGATAGTCTGGAAGAGCGACAAGATGCAGATGGGCTTGATATCGCGCGCTTGCGGAACGAGCGGTCGGCGCTGGGCCACGCTCATGCCAACAATGACCAGCATGCCGGCAAGGGTGAAGCGCAGGCCCGCGAAGAGCAGCTGCGAGGCGCTGTCGTGCGCGGGAATACCAAAGAGGCCGTAGCCGATCTTGATGCAGGGGAAGGCGGAGCCCCAGAGCGCGCAGCAAACGAGACAGCCCAGGATGAGTCCGGGCAGGGTGGCGAGATACGGCTTGCGGCTTTCCATGATGTCCTTCTCCTATACGCGCAAAGCAAAAAAGAACCCGCCACCGGGGGTGCCGGTGGCGGGTGTTGTTACCCGAGGGGATTGTACCCGATGGAAACGTATTAAGCGAAGTAGGCTACGCCGCTCTCAAAGATCGGCATGAATTTGTCGCCGGGGACATGCTCGGGCACGTTGCAGTACAGGTTGTCGCCGCGACGCTCGGCATGGCCCATCTTGCCCAGGACACGGCCGTCGGGGCTCGTGATGCCCTCGATGGCGAGTGCGGAGCCGTTGGGGTTGCCGGAAAGGTCCATGCTGGGTTTGCCGTTCTCGCCCACGTACTGCGTGGCGACCTGGCCGTTGGCGATCAGCTGGGCGAGCACTTCGTCATTGGCGACAAAGCGGCCCTCGCCGTGGCTGATGGCGACGGTATAGGGGTCGTCCAGGCTGCACTGCGACAGCCACGGGGACAAGTTGGACGAGATGCGGGTGCGCACCAGACGGCTCTGGTGGCGACCGATGGTGTTGAACGTCAACGTGGGCGCATCGGGCGTGGCGTCGACGATGTCGCCGTAGGGCACCAGGCCGAGCTTGATCAGGGCCTGGAAGCCGTTGCAGATGCCCAGCATCAGGCCATCGCGGGCCTTGAGCAGGTCGCGGACTGCCTCGGTGACCTCGGGAGCGCGGAAGAACGCCGTGATGAACTTGGCAGAGCCGTCGGGCTCGTCGCCGCCCGAGAAGCCGCCGGGGATCATAACGATCTGGCTTGCACGGATGCGGCGGGCAAGCTCGTGGGTGCTCTCGGCGACGGCCTCGGGCGTGAGGTTGTTGATCACGAAGGTGTCGGCCTCGGCACCGGCGGCACGGAAGGCGCGGGCGCTGTCGTACTCGCAGTTGTTGCCGGGGAACACGGGGATGATCACGCGCGGGCGGGCGATCTTGGTGCCGCCGTACACGTGGATATCCTTGGCGCGGAAGTCGATGGTCTCGACCTCGGGGGTCTCGCCGGCGCTGCGGTAGGCGAAGACGCCCTCGATGCCGCTCTCCCAGGCCTCCTGGAGCTCGGCGAGCTCGATGACCTCGGAGCCGGTGTCGATGACATAGCCCTCGACGGTGGTGCCCAGGGGCTCGACGACAACGCCGTCGGCGACCTCGGGCAGCTCGGCGTCCTCGGCGAGCTCGACGATAAAACTGCCGTAGAGCGGGGTGAAGAGGCTCTCCACGTCTACATCCTCGGCAAGCTCGATACCGATCTGGTTACCGACGCACATCTTAAAGAGGCTCTCGGCGCCGCAGCCGTAGCCGGGCGTGGATATGGCCAGGGCGTTGCCGGTAGCAGTGAGCGCCTCGACGGCGTCAAACGCGGCGAGCAACTGCTGGGCGTCGGGACGGTAGTCCTCGCCATAGGTGGCGGGGGCGATGCGGACGACGCGGTGCGTGAGGCCCTTGAACTCGGGCGAGACGGCGCGGGCGGCCTTGCCCACGGCGACGGCGAAGCTGATCAGGGTCGGCGGAACGTTGAGCTCGCCGGTCTCGTCCTCAAACGAACCGCTCATGGAGTCCTTGCCGCCGATGGCGCCGGCACCCAGGTCGACTTGGGCCATGAGGGCGCCCAGGACGGCTGCCGTGGGCTTGCCCCAGCGCTCGGCCTCGGTGCGCAGACGCTCGAAGTACTCCTGGAAGGAGAGATAGGCGCGCTTGTGCTCAAAGCCGGCAGCCACGAGCTTGGCGATGGACTCGACCACGGACAGGTAGGCGCCCGCAAACTGGTCGGCCTCCATCAGATAGGGGTTGAAGCCCCATGCCATGGCACTCGCCGTGGTGGTCTCGCCGCCCACGGGGAACTTGGCGACCATGGCCGAGCTGGGGGTGAGCTGCGTCTTGCCGCCAAAGGGCATGAGCACGGTCGCGGCGCCGATGGTGGAGTCGAAGCGCTCGGAAAGGCCCTTGTTGGAAGCGACGTTGAGGTCGGTGACGAGCGAGGTCATGCGCTCGGCGAGCGTGGTGCCGGCCCAGCTGGGCTGCCACACGCTACGGGCGCACACGTGGGCGACCTGGTGCCTGGGTGCGCCGTTGGAGTTGAGGAACTCGCGGGACAGGTCGACGATAGCGACGCCGTTCCAGGCCATGCGCATGCGCGGCTCAGCGGTAACCTCGGCGATAACGGTCGCCTCCAGGTTCTCCTCGGCGGCGTAGCCCATGAACTCCTCGCCGTCACCGTCGGCGACGGCGCAGGCCGTGCGCTCCTGGGGCTGAGGGATAGCGGGCTCGGTGCCGTCCGGGCCGTCGGA
>DAWBYD010000184.1:0-3798 GCA_052278285.1 Collinsella sp.
CAGGTATCGGCCATCGTCAACGGCCTGCCCGGCACGCTCACCATTCCGCCTAGCCGCGACTTTGAGGGCTTCTACATTGCCCTGATCCGAAAACGCAGCTAGCGCACGGATCCAAAACTCAACAAGCTATCTCTGTGCGCGTTTGCCCTGCTGGTCGCGATGCTGTTTAAGCGTCGCGCGCTCCTTGCGTTCGGCCCTTTTGCCCTTAATGGCCGTGACCACAAAGTAGATGACCGCGGCGGCAACGATTGCGGCCACACACAGGCCGATCGAGCCAAACATTGCTGTCAATTCCATACCGCGTCACCTCTCTTTTAAACGGGGCTTTCAAGATAGCACCTCGATACCCGCCACCACAGCTCCTTCACGTTCGCCGGCCCTTCGGTCTAACGGATGGCGCGGCGGGGAAAAATCAACTCGTCAAACGATTTAGCATTCGCAATTCCGGCTGCATCGCGCCGGCCATCATCACATAGAATCGAGCCTCCATGGATACCCTCAACGATCTAAATGAGCGCGTCGACGCCTTCGTCGGCACCAGCTCCTTCGACACGCCTGCGGCGGCAAACGACCAAGCTCCCATCGATGTGCCCGCCGAGGTGCACGAGGACATCGTCGCCTCGGTCGATTTTTCCGAGGTCGAGCTTGCAGACGAGTTCACCGAGCCCCAAATAGCCGTCACGCCCAACGGCCTGCTCCCTATGGAGCCCCTGCCCATCGACGGACGCCTGCGCAAGGCTGCCCTTCGCATGCCCGACGAGATCGAGGAGGCCAGCGGCTTCACGCTCTTTGGCCGACGCATCAAGTCGCTCATTTACACCACCGATGTCGCGGTTATCCGCAACTCCAACGCCGACGCCGTCTTTGCGGTCTACCCTTTCACGCCGCAGCCCGCCATTACGCAAGCGCTGCTGACCGTCGCCGAGTGCCCGGTCTTTGTAGGCGTGGGTGGCGGAACTACGACCGGTAAGCGCTCCGTGCAGATGGCAGCCGTCTCCGAGATGCAGGGCGCGGCGGGCTGCGTGGTCAACTCCCCCGCTACTGCCGAGATGGTCGAGCACATCACCAACATCGCCGACATCCCCGTCATCGCCACGGTCGTTCGCTGCGACGACGATGCCCACGCCAAGGTGCGCGCTGGAGCCAAGATTCTCAACATCGCCGCCGGCAAGAACACGCCCCAGGTCCTACGCGAGCTGCGCGAGCACTATCCCAACCTGCCGCTTATCGCGCCGGGCGGCAAGACGCCCGAGAGCATTCGCGAGACCATCGCCGCCGGCGCCAACGCCATCATCTGGACACCGCCTTCGGCCCAGCAGCTACAGACCGACATGATGCAGCGTTATCGCAAGATGAAGGAAGACGCCACACCTGTCATCTCGCGCGACGACGTGCCCATTATCGACCAGGTCGCCGCCGCCGAGGTCAGCCAAGTCGAGAACATGAATCCCGATGTGCCGATTCCCGACGAAGTCATCGAGCGCGTCGCTTCGATCCACGAGCGCGTCGAGGAGCATCGCGCCAACCGCGGCCTCAAGCCGTCACTGCACGGCTTTTTCTTCCGCGGAAAGAAACGCTAGCAAAACATCTTGGCCCGCCCCACAAACGTGAGGCGGGCCGTTTTCGTTTGAGCAATCATGCAGCGACGTGATGGGGCAAATTAATCCACGCGCTTGTCGCCCATAAAGAAGAGCGCCACCGTACCAGGTCCGGTATGCGAGCCAATCAGAGTACCGATGTCATTGATCTCAATCTTGCCTTTAAGCTGCGGAACCTGTTCCTCAATCAGCGCCGCGACCGCCTCGGCATCCTCGCGGCACGCCGACTGCGACATGATGCACTTACCCGAATAATCTGCACCGTCCTGTACGTGTGCCATCATGGTCTTAGCCATCTCGGAAATCGCGCGCTTCTTAGTGCGAATCTTCTCACGTGGCGACAGCTTACCTTCGCAATCGACCGTCATAAGCGGGCAAATCTTAAGCGCCGTGCCGATGATCGCGCTCGCGGCCGAAATGCGACCGCCGCGCAGGTAGCTCGACAGATCGGTCGAGAAGAACCAGTGGTGCAGGTTGAGCTTGTGCTCCTCGATCCAGGCAGCCGTCTCGTCGAGTGAAGCCCCACTATCGCGCACATCGGCGGCATATTCCAACAACAGGCCAAAGCCCGAAGACGCCGCCAGCGAATCGATGACGCGCACCTTGCCGCCCTCGGGATAGCGATCCGCAAGCATCTGCGCCGCGACGCAGGCCGATCCATACGTGCCCGAAATACCCGACGACAACGTCAGGTGCAGCACGTCTTTACCCTCGGCAACAAACGGCTCCCAAAACTCCTCGTACTCACCCACGCTCACCTGAGACGTCTTGGGCATGGCGCCCGCGGCAATCTGGGCAAAAAACTCGTCCGGCGTAATCGACTGATACAGATCGTCCGTATAGACAACATCGTCGATCTCGTAATGAAAACACACGACAGGGATATTGCGCGACGCAAAGAACTCACGGGTTCGATCGGCGGCGGATTCACAGGTCAGGACAAAATCACTCATATGAGGCTCCTTACTCATTGCTGCGCAAATTGTCGCACAGTGAGCCTACATGCGGTACATATGTCCACTATTTACCAAATCGAACCAAAAATAGTGAACATCTTTACCACCATCGTCTCCACCGACCCGACGCATAAATATCTGAGAAAACACCCTCTGTCGTCTCCACCCGACCAACACATCTACCTTCACTAAATCGATTTACCAAACCGTTCAGCCGACAATTCAGCCGCTGGCGCAAAATCGAAACAAAAGCGGCGCATACTGGTAAACGTTTGACGCTGTTTATCAGTTTTACCAGCCCCATCGGAAGGTGTTTCATGGTCGCATTCGATCGCAACCCGCAAGACTTCAAGTATCTGCGCCTGCTGTCGAGACAGTTCCCCACCGAACAATCCGCATTTACCGAAATTATCAACCTCTCGGCCATCCTCAACCTACCCAAGGGCACCGAGCATTTTATGAGCGACGTGCATGGTGAGTACGAAGCCTTTATGCACATCCTCAACAACTGCTCGGGCGTCGTGCGCGAACATGTCGACGAGATCTTTGGCGACACGCTCTCCTTTGACGAAAAGGGCGAGCTGTGTACGCTCATCTACTACCCGCGCGAGAAGATCGACCTGGTCCGCAGCCGGCGCGAGGACTCGCCAACCTGGTACAAGACGATGCTTGACCAGCTCATCATGGTCGCTCGCTCACTTTCAAGCCGCTACACGCGCTCCAAGGTGCGTAAGGCCATCCCGCGCGACTACGCCTACATCATCGACGAGTTGTTGCACACGCACCCGGACGAGAACAACTATCGCGTGCTCTATCACGAGCGCATCGTGGAGTCCATCCTAGAGACCGCCAGCGCCGACGACTTTATCGAGTCGCTCGCCTCGCTCATCAAGCGCCTGGCCGTCGACCACTTGCACCTGGTGGGCGACATCTTCGACCGCGGCGGCGGCGCGGCCAAAATTATGGACCGTCTGCTCACCTACCATTCACTCGACATCCAGTGGGGCAACCACGACCTGCTGTGGATGGGCGCTGCGGCCGGTGAGCCCGCCTGCATCGCCACGGTGTTGCGCAACAACCTACGCTACGACAACTACGAGATCCTGGAGAACGACTACGGCATCTCGCTGCGTGAGCTTGTCGCCTTTGCCGATGCCACCTACACCGCCGGTGAGTCCCTCACCCCGCTGATCACGGCCATCAACGTGCTGCTCTTAAAGCTCGAGGGCCAGATTATCCCGCGC
>DAWBYD010000185.1:0-5580 GCA_052278285.1 Collinsella sp.
CCGTCGCAATTTGAGGAGAATACGCTGTCCGAGGTCAAACGCGTCATCGCCGTGCTTTCCGGCAAGGGCGGTGTCGGCAAGTCGTTTGTCACCGGTGCCATCGCCACCGAGCTTGCCCGTCACGGCCACAAGGTCGGCGTCCTCGATGCCGACATCACCGGTCCCTCTATCCCCAAGATGTTCGGTATGAGCGGACGCCACGTCCATGCCCTTGGCAACCTCATGCTGCCTGAAATCTCCGAGCACGGCGTCAAGGTCATGAGCTCCAACCTTCTGCTCCAAAACGAGACCGACCCCGTCCTTTGGCGCGGTCCGGTCATCGCAGGCGCCATCAGGCAGTTCTGGAGCGAGACCTCGTGGGGCCCCATCGACTACCTGCTGGTCGACATGCCTCCGGGAACAGGCGACGTCGCGCTCACCGTCTTCCAGTCACTGCCCGTCGACGGCATCGTCATCGTCACGAGCCCGCAGGATCTGGTCTCGATGATTGTCGCCAAGGCGGTCAACATGGCCGAGAAGATGAACGTCCCCATTCTGGGCATCGTCGAGAACATGAGCTATATTGAGTGCCCCGACTGCGGCAAGAAGATCGAGGTCTTTGGCAAGAGCAAGCTCCCCGAGGTCGCAGAGCGCTATAACCTCGACATCTTGGGCACGCTTCCCATTAATCCGGCACTCGCCGAGGCCTGCGATAAGGGCGAGGTTGAGACCGCGCTGCCCGATGGCATGTTGCCCAAGGCAGTCTCTGCCGTCGAGGCTATTACCCCGCACGAGACCGACGAGGCCTAAGTGAACACGAGCGCCTTCTATGACGTCCTGGTAATCGGCGGCGGGGCTTCAGGCCTCGCCGCCGCCATTACGGCCGCACGTGCTGGCAAAAGCGTCTGCATCGTTGAGCGCGATGTCGCCTGCGGCCTTAAGCTCCTTGCGACCGGTAACGGCCGCTGCAACCTCTCCAACGAATCGATTGATCCTCAGCGGTATAACCACCCCGCATTCGTCGAATCTGTCATGGGCCCCCAACCCGAACAAGAGCTTATGGGTTTCTTCTCCTCGCTGGGCATCATGACAACCTCCGAGGAAGGCCGACTGTACCCGCGCTCCCTTCGCGCCGAATCGGTGCGCGACGCGCTTCTCAACGTTTGCGACCGCCTAGGTATCACCTTAATCTGCGGAGCCAATATTGCCACGGCGCGCAAAGCTTCCGAAGGCTGGACACTCCAAATAGACCGTCCAGCGCGGGCACTCAAGGCAAAAAAGCGCGACGACCGAAAATCGGAGCTCCGCTCGCTTCGGAAAGCGCTCGCCGATGTCCCTCGCAAGAACGAGGCCCTGCAGGCACATGCCGTAATTATCGCCACGGGTGGCAACCCCACTGGTATCGCCGATACGTTTCGCCTCCCCCTCACTTCGCTGCGCCCCATCCTCTGCCCCGTATCGGCAACGGTCGTCGGCGATCGGGCGGCAATCAAGACGTTGGATGGCCTGCGCGTCCGCGCCCGCTTGACGCTCGCCCGCAATCATAATGAGCTCTGGCACGAAGACGGTGAAGTCCTGTTTCGAACCTTCGGTATCTCGGGCGTCGCTGTCTTCAACCTCTCCCGTCGTATCCAGCACGGCGATACGATCCTGCTCGACGTTTTCCCCGACCTCTCCAAAGACGAGCTGCTCGATATGCTCAACCGGCGCGTTGAGCTGCTCGGCGGCTTTTCGCCCCGCGATCCCCGTTGGCTCGACGGCATGCTCGCCCCGCAACTCTCCCGCGTCGTCTGCACGGCGTTCGAGCAGTGCCATCCAGGCTCCAACGATGTCATCCACCTGGTCTCGATCCTCAAGCACTTTAAGTTGCTCGTCGAGGGAACAGCCGAGGAGCGCTCGGCGCAGGTCACGCGTGGTGGCGTATCTGTCGAGAGCATCTCAACACCCAGTCTACGCGCGAGCAGCGCTGTCGACGCCCCGCTTTACGTCTGCGGCGAAGCGCTCGACATCGACGCCGATTGCGGAGGCTTTAACCTTGCGTGGGCCTGGCTCTCGGGCATTCGCGCTGCAAGCAGCCTGTAGCCGCGCAGTCTATAATCAAAAACGCATTCGGGCCGTCTGGGATACCGGACGGCCTCTTTCTTGCCTCTAAGGAGACCTCGATGATCGAAATCACCCAAGTCAACGTGTCGCTCGATGAAGCCGGCGATGAAAATACCTGCCTCATTGTTGGCAAGCGAGTCGCCAAGCGCATCCTACGTTGCAAGGACTCCGAGATCAAGTCCATCGAACTCCACCGCAAGTCAATCGACGCTCGCAAAAAACGAGACGTCCATTTTATCCTGAGCTTTCGTGTTGAGCTGACTAGTCCCCACCTCGAGCGAGAAGCGGTCGACAGCGTTGCCGAGCGTGACCGCTCGCGCGTACGCGCGATAGAAGACGATGAGCCTTCATTCCCCTCCCCCGTCTCCGACGCACCTCAAGAACGCCCTGTCGTTGTCGGCGCCGGATGCGCCGGCCTTTTCGCTGCGCTCACGCTCGCCAAAGCAGGTCTTAAGCCCTTGCTTATCGAGCGCGGCGACCCGGCATTTCGCCGCTCGCAGGCGATCGACCTCTTTCTAAAGGAGCGCATCCTCGACCCCGAGAGCAATATTCAGTTTGGTCTGGGCGGCGCGGGGACCTTCTCGGACGGCAAGCTCAATACGGGAACAAAAAATCCCGCCCATCGCCTTATCCTCGAAACCTTCGTCGAGGCGGCTGCGCCCCGCGATATTCTGTGGGATGCCAAGCCGCACATTGGCTCCGACATCCTTCCCAAGGTTGTCACCGCTATATCCCAGCGCATCGAGCAGCTCGGAGGTGTCGTCCGTTATCGAACGAAGCTCGTCGACATTCGCATCGACGCGTCTGGCGCCATCACCGGTATTGATGTCCAATCGTCCCAAGACGCCGCTTACGAGCCAATCGAGACAAAGCACCTCATCCTCGCCTGCGGGCATTCTGCTCGCGATATTTTTGAGCTCCTTAAGGACCACAACGTGGCCCTCGCACAAAAGACCTTTGCCATGGGCGTTCGCATCGAGCATCCGCAACGCGACATCGACAGAGCCCAATATGGAGCCTCGGCGGGACATCCAGCGCTCGGGGCGGCCCCCTACAAACTTGTTGCCCATCTTCCCAACGGCCGCAGCGTGTTCTCGTTTTGCATGTGCCCCGGCGGACAGGTTGTTGCCGCCTCTTCAGAACCGTGCCATCTGTGCGTCAACGGGGCCAGTCTCAATGCCCGCGACGGACGCAACGCAAATGCCGCCCTGCTCGTTAACGTCACGCCTGAGGACCTTCCCAACGATGACCCGCTCGCCGGCATCGAGCTCCAGCGTGCCTGCGAGGCGGCCGCCTATCGCCTGGGCGGTTCCAACTGGAACGCACCGGCACAACTCGTCGGAGATTTCCTCGCAGGACGCGCCAGCAAGGCGCCCGGAAAGGTAAAGCCCACCTATCCGCTCGGTGTGACCTGGACGGCAATTGACGAAGCCCTACCGCAGCATATCGTCGAGTCGCTCCGCCTGGGACTTCCCCTACTCGGAAAAAAGCTACGAGGCTACGACCGTCCCGATGCCGTTCTTACCGGCGTGGAGACTCGTTCGAGCTCACCGGTCACTGTTACCCGAGACCGAACGTGCCATGCCGTGTCGACCCCGGGCCTCTACCCTTGTGGTGAGGGAGCTGGATATGCCGGCGGCATCATGAGCGCGGCCACCGACGGCATCCGTTGTGCTGAAGCCCTGATCGCAGACCTCTAACGCACAAATTCCAGCGCGCAAAAGACATAGGCCCCGAGCTCCACAGAGAACTCGGGGCCTGTTCGCTATTTCTTAAACCGTGCACCCTGGCGTTTTCTGCCCGATGCGAACGTGGAACCCTTGCGGGCCTGCGAGCGTAAGCGCTCGATCGTCTCGTCCTCAGACGCACCCTCGAGCATCGCCCGAATCTGAACGACGGCATCGCGCAGGCGCGCCGCCTCCTCAAAGTCCATAGCGGCAGAAGCGTTACGCATATCCTCTTCCATGGTTTCGACGATCCGCACAAGCTCGTCATGCGGCAGTTCTTCCAACTGCTCCGCAAGTGTCTGCTCGGGCGCCACCGTTTCCGGCACACCGCCCTCGCCCGACTCATCGGGCGTATAGAATGCGCCATGGCCAAGAGAGTCGCCCTTCGAGCGTCCCTTGGAGCCCACGGTTTTTTCGGCCTCGGCAATAAAACTTGAGATGTCGTTGATGGCCTTGCGCACTGTCTTGGGCACAATGCCATGTTCTTCGTTATATGCCATCTGAATCTCACGACGGCGCTGCGTCTCCTCGATGGCCTCTTTCATCGAATCGGTCACAACGTCTGCATACATGATGACTTCGCCATCGGCGTTACGGGCCGCACGGCCAATCGTCTGAATCAGCGAACGGCGGTTGCGCAAGAAGCCTTCCTTATCGGCATCGAGAATTGCCACCAGTGAGACCTCGGGGAGATCCAAGCCCTCGCGAAGCAGGTTGATGCCAACGAGAACATCGATCTTGCCTTCGCGCAGCGTTCGCAGGATCTCGACACGGTCCATTGTCGCCGTATCAGAGTGCATGTAGTTGACCTTAATGCCGGCATCAAGCAGATGGTCGGTCAGGTCCTCGGCCATGCGCTTGGTGAGCGTGGTCACCAGCACGCGCTCCTTGCGGGCCACGCGCTCGCGAATCTCGTCCTCAAGATCGTCAATCTGGCCTCGGACAGGACGAACGTCGATCTTGGGATCAAGCAGGCCGGTCGGACGAATGATCTGCTCAACGTCGTTTTGACTCACGCGCAACTCATAGTCGCCCGGCGTAGCCGAGACGTAGATGAACTGGGGAATCCTCGCCTCAAACTCATCGAAACGAAGCGGGCGGTTATCGAGCGCCGAGGGCAGGCGAAAACCGTGTTCCACCAGCGTCACCTTACGCGAGCGGTCACCTTCGTGCATGCCGCGAATCTGCGGCACCGTCACATGGCTCTCATCGATGATGCAGAGCATATCCTTGGGAAAGTAATCGATTAGGGTAAACGGCGGCTCGCCCGGTTTGCGACCGTCCAGATGACGCGAGTAGTTCTCGATGCCGTTGCAAAAGCCCATCGTCTCGAGCATCTCAAGATCATAATCGGTGCGCTGCTGCAGACGCTGCGCCTCGAGCAACTTGTCGGTCGCCTTGAGCTCTGCGACGCGCTTCTCGCACTCTTCGCTGATCGATTTCAGAGCCGCCTTGACCTTCGGCTTCTCGGTCACGTAGTGCGATGCCGGCCATACGGGGATGGCCTCGTACTCACGAAGCATCTCACCGGTGACCTCATCGATCTCGGCAATCAACTCGACCTCGTCGCCAAAAAACTCAAACCGCAATGGATGCTCGGCATAAGGCGGATACACGTCGACAACATCGCCGCGCACGCGGAACGTGCCGCGTGCCAGGTCATAGTCATTACGATCATATTGAATGTCGATAAGTGCATGGATAAAGTCATCGCGCTCGAGCGGCACCTTCTTGTCGACGTTTGGAGCTAGGCCCGCATAGTCCTCTGGAG
>DAWBYD010000186.1:0-4626 GCA_052278285.1 Collinsella sp.
CCGTCGTGGATCGGGTACCTACGTTAAGGACACGGCGGGGCTTCCCGGCCAGGCGTTTTTCCAGGGCAAAAACGACCGTGCCCAGGGTTTTTCGTATGAGCACCGCGGGGAGAAGGTGACCTCGGTGGTCTATGATTTCTCGATTGTTAATCCACCAGCGGACATCGCAGCCCAGCTGGGAATTGCCGAGGATGACTTTGCCTATCACATCGTGCGCGTGCGTCAGGCCGATGAGAAGCCCATCGTTATCGAGTACACCTACATGCCGCTCGAGCTGATTCCGGGCCTTAAAAAGAAGGACCTGTACGGATCGGTCTACCATTTCATCCGCGAGCAATGCGGGCTGAAAATTTCGAGCTTCCACCGTACCATTCGCGCCGTGGCAGCAACCAAGGAAGAAGCTGAGCGCCTGGACACCAAACCTGGCTCTCCCCTGCTCGAGCTCAAGCAGATTGGCTTTTTGGACAGCGGCGCCGCCTTTGAGTATTCGGTCTCGCGCAACGTTGGCGACCGCTTTGAGTTGCACAACGTAACATTGGCATAGGTTTTTGTAGTCATACAGGCGCTCGTTTTGAACAGTTTTACGCGGCGCCCACGCAGCACAATGGGGGTATGAACATGTCCGATTTGATTAAACTGACGCCGATCTTCCACGAGAAAATCTGGGGCGGCCGTCAACTCGAAACCGTATTTGGCTACGACATTCCCGAGGGTCCCATCGGTGAGTGCTGGGCCATCTCGGCCCATCCCAACGGTGACTGCCAGATTGCGGAGGGCCCGTATGCCGGCCACACGCTTTCATGGCTGTGGGCCGAGCACCGCGAGCTCTTTGGCAATTGCGAGGGCAAGGAGTTCCCGCTGCTCATTAAGATTCTGGATGCCAAGGACGACCTTTCGATCCAGATTCATCCCAACGACGAGTACGCCGCCGAGCACGAGAACGGCAGCCTGGGCAAAACCGAGTGCTGGTATGTACTGGACTGCGAGCCCGGTGCCACGATCATCGTCGGCCAGCGCGCCAAGGACCGCGTCGAGGCCGCACAGATGATCGAGGAAGGCCGTTGGGACGACATGCTCAACGTGCTGCCGATCCACAAGGGCGACTTTTTCCAGATTGATTCCGGTACCGTGCACGCCATCAAGACCGGCACGCTCATTTTGGAGACGCAGCAGTCGAGCGACGTGACGTATCGCCTGTACGACTACGACCGCCCCGGCACCGACGGCAAGCTGCGCCCGCTGCACATTGAGCAGAGCCTGGATTGCATCAACTTTAACGCGCAGGCACCGACCGACGGTACCGTAACCACGCCCGAGGTAGATGGCGTAACCGAGCTCGAGTCCAACCCCTGCTACACCGTCGACCGCGTGCGCGTCGACGGCAGCAAGACCCTCGACCAGCGCTGGCCCTTCATGTGTCTGTCGGTCATCGACGGCGAAGGCACCGTCTGCGGCGACCCCGTCCACAAGGGAAGCCACCTGCTGGCCCCGAGCACCGTCAGCTCCATCGACCTCGAAGGCAAGATGGAACTGATCATCAGCCACCTCTAGGTCGCAACAACAACCAAAACGCAACAAGGGGCTCCCCCGTCCACCAACGGAGGAGCCCCTACTCGTATCTACATATCAGCCCACCCGGCTCTCCAGATCAAAAAGCGAACGAGCAGAGCGACGTTCGCAAGCAACGTTATCTAAGGACCTGGGCGGGCGTATGGGGCAACATCGATCGCGAGTTCCGCACGCAAAGGAGGCCACTTAATGTGGCCTCCGTCTTGCGCAGGACTGTCCGCGCAGGCGATGTTGCCCCATACGCCCGCCCAGGTCCGCCGGGATTACGACAGTTTAACGATCGGTGCAAAGCCCTTCATCAGCTTTTTGGTCTGGCCGGTCTTTTCGAATTGAACCTCGATCATGTCTCCGACAACCGAGATGACAGTACCCGTGCCAAAGGTCTTGTGACTCACAGTATCGCCCGCGGCAAAGTCCTGCGATGCGCTGGCGCGATCGACCTTGCGCTCCACCGTCGGGGACACCTTGGACGACGGCTTTTTGGCTCGCGGCGCGCCCGAGCCAAAGGTCGAGGCAACACGGCCAGCGTCGGGCGAGACCCCACGATGGCGCTCGGTCCCATAGCTGCTGCCGCCAAAGAAGTCATCAAAGCTCGATCCGCCGCGCGAACCGGAACCGCCGGTCGAGCGCGTATGTGAGCCAAACACCTTGCCGCCATACATGTCCGAGCCCATACCCGAGCCAAACGTGCCGTGACGGTCGCCGCGCTTCTCCCAGCCCGTGCCCTCAAAACCGGCAGAACCGATGCCGCTAAACTCGATGTCCTCAAACGGAATCTCGTTGAGGAAGCGCGAGCGCGGGTTGGCAGAAGTCGAGCCGTAGGTGCGACGCGTGGCCGCATAGGTCAAGAACAGGCGCTTACGGGCGCGCGTGATGGCAACGTAGGCCAGGCGACGCTCCTCCTCGAGCTTGCCCGGGTCATCGCTGCCGCCAAAGTCGTGCACGTGCGGGAAGATGCCCTCCTCCATGCCGGCCACGAACACTGCCGGGAACTCCAGGCCCTTGGCGGAGTGGATGGTCATCATGGTGATGGCATGCGTCTCGCCGGCCAGGGAATCCAAGTCAGAGCGCAGGGCCAGCCACTCCATGAGTGCCGGCAGCGCTTTACAGGTGAGCGGGCCGTAGGTGCGCTCGATCTCGTCGGCATGTACGACACCCGCCGGCATCTCCGTCGGCGCGGCATACGCGTAGCCCGCGATGGCGGCGGCCAGGGCATCCTGCGGCGAGAGCGCCGGGGCGGCTAGGCTATCGAGCGGATTGGAACCTGCAGCATCGCGCGCGCCGACGAGTGCCTCAAACGAGGATGCCGGGGCGGACGGTCCCGGTTTGGGCGCGGGCGCGCTCACCACGACGGGCTCGGGCTCGGCGCCGGCAGGCACGTCGGCAACACCGGCTGCGCGCAGCTCTTCTAAGCTCTCGAGCGTGCCCTCGATATCCTCGTGCGTTTCCTCAAATTCGGCAGCGACGCCCAGAAATTCCTGGATATTCTCGGCACGGCTCTCGGACTCCATGGTGCCCTCGGCGCGAAACGCCTGCAGCAGGCCCGTCTTATCGACAATCATCTCGACAACGTCCTTGCGCTCGCCGTCCATGCGGCGCCCCTCGCGCACCAGCGACACAAAGCTCGACAGGCCATTGCGCACCTTGGCGCTAAACATGCCCGTCTCGGCGCACGCGATCTCGCAGGCCTGGAAGAACGAACAGCGGTTGTCGCGCGCCAGCTGCTCGATCTTTTGGATCGAGGTTGAGCCGATGCCGCGGCGCGGTGTGTTAATGATGCGCTTGACGCTCATCTCGTCGGCCGGGTTCACGATCATCTTGAGGTAAGCCATGACGTCGCGGATCTCGGCACGGTCGAAGAATCGCGTGCCTCCCACGATCTTGTAGGGCACGCCCGCGCGCAGGAACATATCTTCGAGGATACGCGACTGGGCGTTGGTGCGATAGAACACGGCGATATCGTCATAGCTCGTGCCTTTGGCATGCAGTTTCTCGATCTCGCCGGCAATCCAGCGGCCCTCGTCGCGCTCGTCGCTCGCTTGGAAGGCCTGGATCTTCTCGCCATCGCCCTCGGCCGTAAACAGGCGCTTGTCCTTGCGCTGCGAGTTGTGGCGCACCACGGCATTGGCGGCGCTCAGGATGTGACCCGTGGAACGATAGTTCTGCTCCAGCTTGACGGTCTTGCAGTTTTTAAAGTCCTTCTCAAAGTCCAGGATGTTGGTGATGTCGGCGCCGCGCCAGCTGTAAATGGACTGGTCATCGTCGCCTACGACCATGAGGTTTTGGTACTTGGCGGCCAGCAGGTTAGCGATCTCGTACTGGACGTGGTTGGTGTCCTGGTACTCGTCGACGCTAATGTAGCGGAAGCGCTCCTGGTACTTTTCGAGCACCTCGGGGCGGGTGCGCAGCAGCTCAAGCGTGCGCACGAGCAGGTCGTCGAAGTCCATCGCATTGGCGGCGCGCAGGCGGCGCTCCAGCTCCAAGTAGACCTGCGCGGCCTTTTTATCGTTGGGGCTATCGGCGCTCTTGAGCATGTCCTCGGGGCCGATCATGGCGTTTTTGGCCGAGCTGATCTTGCTGCGGATCATGTTGATGGGGAACTGCTTTTGCTCGATGCCGAGCGCCTGCATAATGTCACGCACCATGCGCTTTGAGTCATCGTCATCGTAGATGGTGAACTGGCCGGTGTAGCCCAGCAGGTCGGCGTCCTCGCGCAGCATGCGCACGCACATGGCATGGAAGGTGCACACCCACATGCCACGGGTGCCGCTGGGAATGAGTGCCGCCAGACGCTCGCGCATCTCGGCCGCGGCCTTGTTGGTAAACGTGATGGCAAGAACCTGCCAAGGCTTAACACCCAGGTCGCCGAGCATGTGTGCGATGCGGAAGGTCAAGACGCGGGTCTTGCCCGAGCCGGCGCCGGCGAGCACCAGCAACGGGCCCTCGGTGGACAGGACCGCCTCGCGCTGGGCGGGATTAAGGCTGTCGATGTCGACGAGCGGCTTGGCGGGTTTGGGTGCCGGCGCGGGAGCGGCGTAGATGTCGAGCGGGACGAGC
>DAWBYD010000187.1:0-5561 GCA_052278285.1 Collinsella sp.
CCTTGATTATCGACTTTATCCGAACACCTCCCACATTCATCCGCACATGTGCGGATGAATGTGGGAACCCGATACCCTGAGGGCCGGATCGGCCGGCCCCGGGAGATCGGAGGACGGCATGTCCGGAAAGAAGAAAAGGGGCTCCGCGAGGGCGGTCCCGAGGGCCTACGGAAGGCTCACGAGGCACGAGCGGGACACGGTCCAGAGGATGCTGGAGCGCAGGGCGTCGTGCAGGGAGATCGCGAGGGAGCTGGGCAGGTCGCCCTCGACGGTGAGCGCCGAGGTGGCGTCGCACAGGTTCGTGACGGCGCCGAAGGCCAGGCGCGGCGAGCGCGTGGACGCCTCCGCCGACCTGTCGGCGGCCTGCCCGCGCCTGGCGGCGTGGCCGCGATGCTGCAACGGGTGCGGACGGTACCGCGCGGTCGGCTGCAAGCGCCGCCCCCACGTCTTCTACGAGGCCCGGGCCGCGCAGCTGTGCGCCGACTCGGTCCTCGTCTCGTCCAGGCGCGGGATAGACGCCGACGAGCCCGCCGCGGCGGCCAGGCTGGAGGCGATAAGGGACTGCCTGCGCCGGGGGCTGTCGCCCGAGCAGATGGCGGCGCGCAACGGCGGCCCGGTGGACCTGTCGCCGTCGACCATCTACCGCTGGGTCTCGGCGGGCTACGACGGCATGACCAACATGGAGCTCAGGCGCAAGGTCGGCTACAGGCCGAGGAAGCGCGCCGCGGGCCGGGCGGCGACCCGCCACTCCGCCCGCAGGTCGCATGCCGCGTTCCTCGCCCTCGGGGAGGACGCGTGCGCCGCGGCCTGGGAGATGGACACCGTCGAGGGGGCCCGGGAGGACTCCGCCTGCCTGCTCACGCTGCTGCACCGCCCCAGCAGGCTCCAGCTCGCGCTGCCGCTGGAGGAGAAGACCGCCGGGTGCGTCGCGGACGCCCTGGAGGGCGTCCGGGCCATCCTCGGCGCCGACGGGACGCGCCGCGTGTTCCGCGCCGTCCTCACCGACAACGGTGCCGAGTTCTCCGACGAGGGCGCCATCGCGGCGCTCATCGGCGAGGGGCCGGGCGAGACGAGGCTGTTCTACTGCGACCCGAGGCGCAGCGACCAGAAGGGCGCCTGCGAGCGAAACCACGTCGAGATCAGGAAGCTGCTGCCCAAGGGCGCCGGAATCAGGTTCGACCGGCTCGCCCCGGCCGACCTGGCGCTGGCCATGTCGCACGTGAACTCCGCGCCCCGCGGCGCGCTCGGCTTCTCGACGCCCGCGCGCGCCTTCAGGGCGATGCTCGGGGAGGACGCGGCGGCGCTGCTGGACGCCTACGGCGTGGGGGACGTGGCGCTCGTCGACCTCGACCTGACGCCGGGGCTCATCGAGAGGGCGCGCGCAGAGAGGGGCGATGCCCCGCTGGCCTAGCCTGGAAGAAAAACGGAATAGACGGACCGACCGTCCGGCTGAGTCTGGGAAGAGGTGCCGGGCGGCGGGCGGAGCATGGCCACCGGACCCATCGAAACACATCTCCACCATTCCTTCAACTGGGAAAATGCCGCCCCCGGACCCCGGGAGGGGCCGCGGGGGCGTTCGGCTAACTGAGGGAATGGCCTATTTGCTCAATGTGTTCGGCTGAGATCGGAAATCAACCTTTCTGGCACTGGAGATTCCGAGGTGCAGCATGCCCCCGCCGATTGTCGGCGTGTTCCGTACGGGCAACTTGCCTGCTGAAGCAAGTGAGCCCCGGCGACTTGCATCAGCGGTCGTACCGAGGCTAACTGGTTTGCATTGTAGCGCATGCATTCTGTTCGCGAGGCCTTAAGTGTCCGATGTGCGAATCAACCCCTTATTCGCGGGTTCAGAAATGGCTCGATTGATTTGCGAAACCGCAGGTCGCTTCATGCGCACCGACATCGCCCTACGAATATGCAACCTTGTTGACGCCGACGAGCCCTCGCTCAAAGAAGACGACGTCTGCGGTGTGCAGGCACGCCGTTTTCACGGATGGCGCAGAGAGTCGGGGCGCCGTCGAAACGGCGGCTGTCTTTACCCTTGCCGTTTTAATGCTCGCCCCTTTGATGCCGAGCATCGAAAGCAGGTGCTGGGGAACCTCGTAGTCTTGCTCGATGAGGCCAAAGAATGTGACGCCGGAATCGACGCACACCTTCATGACGCAAGACGAGACGGGCTTGAACGCCATGCTTCCCGCCGCTCCGCCGACGAAGGATCCGATGAGCACAGGGAGGGTCGCCCCGCCTGTCAGGGCGGTCGCGACAGCGGCTCCGCCGAGCATCATGACGGTTGAGAACACGGATTGGCCCATGTTGCTCGCCATCTCGACGGGCTCGATCCTCCCCGACGCCACGAGATAGGAGTTTCGGCACGTCTCCATGGTTAGCACGACGAGTGATGCGATGACGTTCGCGCCCCTCGATCCCATTGCGGCGGCCTTTACCATCTCGCCGAAGGCGCCCTTTGCTGCTGCGGCAGTGATTGCCGCGGTCGCCGATCCGGACACGAACCCGTTGGTGGCGCCGGCGCATGCCGCCGTCCCGATGGACTTCAAGTGCTCGTCGTCGATTTCTCCTTCTGCGATCAGGTAATCGATGGCGCGGTAGATCTCGGGGGCAACGCTCAGGGCGGCGCTCAGGGCGGCGGCTGTGCCGCCGGCCTTGAGCGATTGCTTCACTATGTCGCTCGCAGCGATTAGTTGGGACGTGGTCATGCCGTCGTCTGCGGGGTCGAGCTTCTTCTTGTTCGAGACGTCGATCGCCTTTCGGCGCATCTCCTCGTTCGTGGCGGGCCTGCTCTCGACGCCCTCAGGTGTCTCGATTCGGTCCGTCAGGTTGTCGCGCACCTTCGTCCAGCGCTGCACCTCTTCGTCCAAGCCGCGGCCTTTCGCGCGCTCGATGCGTATCAGCGTGTACTGCTTGGCTGCTTCAAGCTTGTCCGACGGGATCAGGCCGCCCATGTCGCCGTAGAGCAAGTCGTCTGGGGTTTTGCCCGCGAAGCCCTTCTCGACGGCCCACTCGTCAAAAGAGAGATCCGCATATCTTTTCGGCCTGCCGTTGTACGAATCGCGAAGCGTCGTCGCGAGCTTGCGCGCGATGTTCTTCGGGTCGGTCAGGAACTTGAGCTGGTACTGATCGGCGCCCCAGGCCACATCCGCAGACCCGAGGTCGTGCGAGTCGAGCCTGATGCCCTTGGCGTCGACCCTCTTAACGGCAGCGTCGACGTTCGCCGTCCCAAAGGCCCATTCCTCCGCCAGGAATCCCTTGAGGGAGTCCTGCGCCGCCTTGCTGTTTTTGTAGTGGTCGTAGGAGTTCATCGCGGAGTACAGCTCCTCGATGGCGGCCTCCACGCTGTTCACCCAGCTCGCAGCGTCCATCCCGGCGGGCACGGCGGCGGCATGGCGCGCGGAGAACTCGAACCCCTTGTCGAAATCGTTCATCCCTACGCCTCGACGAAGCTCTTGAGCTTCTCGTGGTAGAAGCGTTTCACAGCGTACTGGTAGCGTTGGTCGCGGATCTCGCCCGCCTTCTGATGGAGGACGACGGCCTGGTTGATGCCGTTCGCGCCATCGGCGGCAGCCCTCCCGATGGTCTTGCCTACCATTTTGGCAAAACCAAGCACGGGATTGGAATCATTGCTTTCTTCGGGTTCCACCGCCTCCTCTCCGGGGCGCAGGGCCGCGAGAAGGTCATCGAACTCCATGCCATGCTCCCTTGCCCTTTCGAGGAACTTCCAGTAGTCCTCCTTGGAAGGCGGCTCGGTATTCACTGTGATGCAGGCGTGGTTCCCGCTCACGCCGATGTAGACGCCTTCCTCGTCGATGGCTTCGGGGTTGTCGAGCCGAATCGCGTCGATGTAGTCTCCGGTGCCTTCCGACCAGCCGATGAAGACGACCTTCTGACTCGACGAGATGGCGGTCTGAGCAAACTGGTCCTCGTTGAAGATGGAGGCATCGACGCTGCCGTCGACGGGGCCGGTCGGACCAGCCTCTGTGTCATCGTTCTTTCCAATCATGTTGTAGAGAAGCTTGGAGAACTTGCCGGTGTTTCCGGCCTCGACAATAAGAAGCGATTCGGCGGTGTTGAACATCATGGGCAACCTATCTAGAGGAAATATATGGTTGAGGCGATTATAACCCCGAGGTAAACAGCTATATTCAGCTGTCAACTTAATATCGGGAGGGTTTGCAAAGGCTACTCTCGCCCTACGCTGGGGGGCATGGGGCTTTCAATATCAGACCACTGTCGGGTCTTTTCACTCCTGAATAGCACGCAAGCTCCTAAATGAAAATAATCGCAGGTAAAAGGGAGTGAAACGACAAAGAAAAAGCTCCGTCCCAACGCGGGAACGGAGACTCGATGATCGTTTTTACCCACCGCCGTCGCTGGCGGCTTTGCCGTGACTCACGTACGAAACGAAACTCAGCGGTACAGTGCGGCACTCAAAAGTGCAGGTCAAATCCCTGTCAGCCTACTCCCACTCAATGACTAGAGCCCTGGTGTAATTGGCTGGATCACCGTTCCGGGAACCGGTATCGACCTACCTGTCCGCCAAGCTCCTTCTTCCGCTCCAGCCTAGTATCCGACTCGCGCCGCTATAAGCGAAAACCGAAGAGATGCGCCTTAGCCAAGAAATTAAAGTTAGCCTTATCTTACTGCATGATTCGTGTGTTATAGTTAGATGACTCTAACTGTTTGGGGGCGATGGCCATGCACGAACGCAAGAGCTTCTGGGACAAGAATGCCGGTCGGTACGACCGTTTCATGCGAAAGGACCGGGCGGCGTATGAGAAGATGTATGAGCTGATCAGGCCGGTGGTGAAAGCAAAAACCGTGCTGGAGGTTGCCACCGGCACGGGGCTTATCGCAAAGAGCATCGTGAATGTAGCGGCGCACATCGAGGCTACGGACGCTTCTGCACAGATGATCCTTGAAGCAAAGCGGGACAATCAATCCGCAAAGCTGCACTTTTCCGTTCAAGATATGTTCCGCCTGCCCTATGCACAGAAGTCCTTCGAAGTGGTGATCGCGTCCAACGCGCTTCACATAGTGCCGCATCCGGAAAAGGCCCTGCAAGAAATCAGGCGGGTGCTGAAGGACGACGGCGTGCTCATCGCGCCAACCTTCACCCACGCGGGGAACTCGGTTTCCGGCAAGGCAAAAGCCTTTTTCATGAGTATGGCGGGATTCCCCCTCCACAGCAGGTGGACAAGCGAGGAATACCTGTGTTTCCTGCGTCAAAACGGCTGGGCGGTGCAGAAAAGCGCGGTGCTGAAGGCCTCGTTCCCGTTGACCTATGCGGAATGCACGAAATCGGAGGGGTCAGATGTCGTTCTTTGAAAACACCCGCAAGCCCGTGGGCCTCGGCGGAAAACTTATGGTTGCCATGATGAATCTGGGCCACAGCCCTGTGGCGCGGTGGGGACTTCGATTTCTGCGACTTGCGCCAAATGCCAAGGTGCTGGATTGCGGCTGCGGCGGCGGGGCAAACATAAAACGGCTGCTGAAAAACTGCCCGCATGGCGTCGTCAAGGGCATCGACTATTCGCCCGTCAGCGTGGAGA
>DAWBYD010000188.1:0-8817 GCA_052278285.1 Collinsella sp.
CGACCTCAAAGACAGTACGGGTGTAGTAGTCCAGGCCGCGCACCAAGGTGGGATCCTCGACATACTCGATACCGGCGGCATCCAGATAGCGCTTGACCTGCTCGTAGTGCTCGCGGCACTCATCGCACAGGTTGTCACCCATCAGCGGAGCCTCGGCCATGATCTCGCGGCAGTGGTCGTTCTTGCAGTCAAAGGCACGCAGCGGGTTGCGCTCGGCGCGCTCGCGGCACTCATCGCACATCTCGTCTGCGTGATCGAGGATAAACTGCTTGACTTGCTCGCGGTAAGCCGGACGGCACTGAGCGTCGCCCATCGAGTTAATGAGCAGACGAAGCTTGGAAAGATCGAAGCCCAGGCGCTTGTAAAACTCCATGAGCATGATGATGCACTCGGCGTCTGCCGCCGGATCGGGAGCGCCGAGCCACTCGATGCCCACCTGGTGGAACTGGCGCAGGCGGCCCTTCTGGGGCCGCTCGCCGCGGAACATGGCCTCGGCGTAGTACGCCTTAAACGGCGTGGAGCCCTGGGGCACCAGATTGTTCTCGACGACAGCGCGCACCACGCCGGCCGTGCCCTCGGGGCGAAGCGCCAGGCGCTGCTTGGGCTTGAGTTTGGTGTCGGTGCCCTCGGTAAAGACGCGCTCCAGGTTGGCACCGCTGAACACGCGGAACATTTCCTTGCGCACGACGTCGGTCGACTGGCCGATACCGTGGACAAACACGTCCACCTGCTCGATCGCGGGCGTCTCGATGGGTTTAAAACCAAACGGCTCGAACACGCCGGCCGCAATCTGCTGCATCTTTTGCCAGGCGCGCATCTCGGCGCCGATAAGGTCGCGGGTTCCCTCCGCCTTCTGTGCCTGCATGGGCAAACACCTTTCTTTTGTATCGCGTCATAGGTAACGGTCATTATACGGCACAAAGCAGCAACGCGGCGGCGCGCCTGACCGACCGAGGGTATGGGGACTCGTTCGGCCAGACGCGCCGCCGCGGACGAAGCGGACAAGCGGCGATGCGCTTTGGCCTACCTACTCCCCCGCCACGCTCGCGCGCAGCTTGGCGGCGATGGGCTCGGATGCCAGCAGGAACACGAGCATGACCACGGAGCACGCCAGGCACACGATCCAGGTGCTCGCAAAGGAGCCCGTGGCATCGAACAGCACGCCCGAGACAATGGCGCCCACGGTGCCGCCGACCATCTCGAGCGAGGTAATGGTGCCCGTGACCTTACCGAGGTCGGCCATGCCAAACTGCTCGGACGCGGCGATGGTAGGCGTGATGGTGCCCATGCACGTTCCGATACCAAAGCTCACGGCAGCCACGATGGGACCAAGATCGGTCGCGGGGAAGCACAGGGCGACGCAGGCGATAATGCACGCAATGGAGCCAAGGATATTGCCAAAGCGCAGACCAAAGCGGTCATAGATCGCACCGAGCGAAATCTTGGCGATAACGACGGTGACCATGTAGGCCGAAAGCACGGTACCTGCCCACATGGGATCGTGGCCGCCCGTGACGATCTTGGCGCCGTTGACGGTAACACTCGTCATGTTGGTGACCTGGTTGGGCAAGATGGCGCCGTTAACGAGACCCATAAAGAGGAAGGCGACGACGAGCAGCCAAAACGCCGGGCTCTTCTTGATACGAGACCAGCCGACGCTAACCTCGGGCGCCGTGTGCTCGTCCTTATCGCCAGCCGTCGAGACGGACGGATCGCCCGGGTTCTCGCCGAGCGGCTTAAGGCCGATCTCGGAAGGCTTGGTGCGGAAGGAGTAAGCCGTGATGGGCAGTGCCGCCACCATGCAGACGGCAGCGAGTACCAGGAACGCAGAGCGCCAGCCCACACTCACGATAAGAGAGCTCACGATCGGCGAGAGAATGGCTCCGCCAAAGCCCGAGCCCGAAAGTGCGATGGAAATGGCAAGGCCGCGTTTAGCGGTAAACCAGTTGGCGGTCACAAGGCTAATGAGCAGACGGGTCGAGGCCACAGCGAAGCAGCCCGAAACGGCAAAGAGCACGTAGACCTGCCACAGCTCACCGACAAAGCTCATGCCGGCAAGCACCGCCGAGGTAGCGATAACGGTAAGCGAGCCCAATACGCGGCCACTCACCTTATCGGCAACATGACCGATAACGAGCGAACCCACGACACTCACCACGGTGGAGATGGCATTGGAGACGTTGTACTGCGCAAGGGAAATACCCAGGTTGCTGACGATCAGCGGCTGGAACAGGCTCATGCAGTTGACGAAAATCGTGTAACACGTGGCCATGATCACGAAGCCGGAGGCCACCACGAGCCAGCCGGGGAAGAACTTACGCTGCTGGGGCATACTGCTCCTTTTAGACAAACGAATAGCCTGCGCCGGGCGCCGGTAGTGCCCAAGATTGCCTTGAAAGACAAGGGCATAGGCCTTACGGCCATGCCCGCAGGCTTGAAAGGCAAGGTTGGGTGCTACCGGTGGTCGGCGATATAGCCCAAAGCGACGGCGGTATAGGCCGCGGCACCGAGCGGCAGCTCGGCATCGTTAAAACGTGCCTTGGGATGGTGCTGGGCAAAGTGTTCGTCCGTGTCGGTTACGGCCGCGCCCACGGTAAAGTACGCACTTGGGATCTTGCTCGAGATAAGCGCGAAGTCCTCACTCGCCATGGCATGGAAAAGCGGCAAGAAAGCCGTCTTGGGCAGCACTGCGCCCACGTAGCCAAGCGACGCCTGAGTCATATCGCTGTCGAGTACAAGCGGCGGAACATCCGAAAGCGTCTCGATGGTCGCCGGCGTACGATAGGTCGTAGCAACGCCGTTAACGACCTCCGCGATGCGGGTCTTTAGGTGAGCCATGAGCTCAACATCAAAGCCGCGCAGCGTTCCCTCGAGCACGCAGGTGTCGGGGATGACGTTGGCCGCCAAGCCGCCGGCGAACTTACCAACGGTAAGTGCGACTTCCTTGGCCGCCGGCACCTCGCGGGAGATAAGCTCCTGGAGCGCCAGGTGCACGTGGACGCCGGCCGTGATGGGGTCGATGCAGATCTCGGGGCTGGAACCGTGGCCGCCCTTGCCCTGGAGCGTGATGCGGAAACCGTACACACCCGAGAGCGCCGGGCTGCCGTAGAGCACCAGGCCAAGCGGCGACTGGCTGTTGACATGCATGGCAAAGGCCGCCTGAGGACGCGGGTTCTGCAGCAGGCCATCGACGATGGCAGCGCGTGCTCCCTCAAAGGTCTCCTCGCCCGGCTGGAACAGCAACTTGACGGTAGCGTTGGCCTCCACAAGCTCGGCCTCGCGGGCCTTGAGCAGGCGCGCCGCACCAAGCAGGGCCGTCGCGTGCATATCGTGACCGCAAGCATGCATGCAGCCATTGGTGGATGCAAAGGGCTCGCCGGATTCCTCGACAACGGGAAGGGCATCCATATCGCCTCGGAGCATGACGACCGTTCCGGCCTGCTCGTCCTTGCACGTGCCATTGCCCTGAGCGGCCGCACCGGCACCGATCAGGCCAACGACGCAGGAACCGTCGACTAGCGTGGTATGGGGGATGTCCATCTCGTCCAGACGTGCCTGGATATAGGCAGACGTCTGCGGAAGATTGTTACCCAGCTCGGGCATCTGGTGTAGATCGTGTCGCCATGCAGCGAGCTCGTCTGCAAAAGCCTGAGCTTCTGCGACAAGACCGTCACCGATAGCGGCCTGCGCCGCCGCGGTGGCCTGGGGCGCTGGTTGCGGTTGAAAATCGGACAGAGCTGATGCCATAGAAGCCCTCCAGTAACGTTTTTGCAGCACGCACTTTGATAGCGTAAAGTGCAAGGTACAACTGTAAGGGCATGACATAAAAATGCCGCCCTGGGAGGGCGGCGCAACAAGTTGTTTACAATTGCGGGTGTGATTTTCGGCGCAAGAAATCGAAATGCGTCTCGCTCAAGATAATCGAAAGAAAGATGAGCGCGAAGCCGGCGAGCAGGCGCGAGGTGAGCGCCTCCCCCATCAGCAGCACCGAGAACAGCACGCCCGAAGGCGACTCCATCGAAAGGAGCAGTGAGCCCGTCGAGGCCGAGACATGCGCCAAGCCGACGTTTTGGATGAGCAGAGCCGCGCATGTGCAACCAACCGAGAGAAACGCCATCGCGCTGATAAAGCTCGGCGTCCACACGGACAGAGGCGCTTGGGTCTCGAATAGCAGCGACGTTGCCAGGCTCAGCACGCCGTTGCCCACAAACATCCAAAACGTGATGACGTTGATGTCCATTTTGCGACCGTACTTGGCAGTCACCGCCATCTGGATGGCGAAAAAGACCGCACCCGCCAGCGTAATGACATCACCGATGTTGAATTCAACGCTATCGAGCGCCACCAAGCCAATGCCCGCCAAGCACAGCAGCGCCGCGCCCAGGTTATAGCGGGTGAGTTTTTCGCCGCTCAGAAAATAGCTCGCGAACGGCACAACGATGCAATACGTGCCCGTCAAAAAAGCATTCTTGCCCGCCGTGGTGTGCGCCAGACCGACTGTCTGCAGGGCGTAGGCGGCCCACATAAGTGCGCCCATGCCAAGTCCGACGATAAGGTTGCGGGCGTTGAGGTGCGCGATGATGCGCTTGTGGAAGATGAAAAACATGACCAACGCCGCAGGCAGAAAGCGCACGTAGAGCAGTTCGAACACCGGAATGGTGTCGAGCGCGTCCTTCATGGTCGTAAAGGAGTAGCCCCAGACGACTGCCACCGAAAGCAGCAGGACTTTCCAGAACAGCGGCGAGCGAGCGCCGGCGCCGCGGGAGGTGCCGCCCGCGCCCAGGTCCTCGCGAGCAACAGGGCTATCGGGCATCATTTCGATATTGTCAGTGGCATGCTGGGCCATAGGGCATCCTCGCGCTCAATCTGGGCGTGGTGTCCGCACGCGCATGGCTGCGTGCCGCCTCATGGTCAAATAAAAGCAGGGCGCACCGGACCCCCGGCACGCCCCGCTACTGTAGCAACAACCAAGCAGCCCACGCAATCCAGCCCACTAAAGCGTTTTGTTCCGCCGTTCTACCGAACGGCGGACCGGCCGACGCTGCGCGAGCCGCATTCACGCCAATCTGACGTTCAATTTCAAGGGCGCGACCAGAAGGTCAGCGCCCTTTCATTTCACGTCACCTTGGCGCAAATGCGGCGCGCTCGCTGGCATTAGTGCTACATCAGCGTTAACGTTGCCGCACTAAATTAGCTTTGTCGATTCCAGCTTTTCGATGACCCAGTCGTTGGCTTTGATGACTGGGCGGCGGAAGACGACGCCCAGGGCCAGCGACGGAATCAGATAGCTCGCCAGAATGCCCAGCTCAACCCAGTACTCCATATGGTAGGCGCCAGCCATGGCGGCATGCATGGCGTTGATGCCGTGGGTGAACGGCAGGAACGGATAGATCGCCTGGAACACAGGGCCGGTCATCTCGATGGGGAATGTGCCGCCCGAACCGCCGACCTGCATGACCAGCAGCACGACGGCGAGCGCCTTGCCGATATCGCCAAACGAAACCGTAAGCGTGTAGACGATATTGGAGAACACGAGACTCGCGACCCAGCCCGCCAGCACAAACTGCAGCGGGTCGTCGCACTGGATGCCAAAGAACAGGATGTCGCCCGCACACACGAGCGTTGCCTGCAGCAGGGCCAGACCGCCAAAGAACAGGTAGCGGCCCAGGTAGATCTCGTGCAGGCGCACGGGGATGAGCTCGTTGATAAGCTCATCGTCAACCGAGACCTTCATCATGGCCGCCAGCACGATCGAGCCGACCCAGAGCGACAGAATCGTGTAGAACGGCGCCATGGCCGAGCCGTAGTTGCGGATCGGATAGACCGGCTTGCGATCGAGCGCGACGGGGCCGGAAAGCGACACGGCCAGACCCTCGGGATCGTTGCCAATCATCGTCTTGATCGTGGCGAGGTCATCCGACATCAAGGCGCCGTCGAGCTCGTCCTTAAACGCACTGATCTTGTCCGACGCCTCGCCCAGCTGATCAGAAGCCTTGTTGACCAGCTTTGCAGCCTTGGAGAGGCCCTTTGCCAGCGAACCGGATGCGTCGGTCAGGCCGCCTACGGCGCTATCCAGGTCGCCCGAGATGCCATCAAGCGAGTCCAGAATGCCCGAAACCGTCTTCTTGAGCTCCTTGGCCTTAACCGAGAACGTGGAATCGTAATCGGATTTGGCACCCGCGATGCCGGCCTTGGCATCGGCGATGGCCTGATCGACCTCGGCACGCGAGTTGTTGACCTCGGCCATGCTATCGAAGAGAGACTTCGCGGTAGCCGCCAGATCCTTGGCATTGTTGCGGTACTCAACGGCGATTCTGCCCAGCGACGTCGCGGCGGACTTGAGGCCGTCCTTCAAATTCTCATCGCTCACCTGGTCGGCAAGGCTGCGGAGCTGATCGGCCATCGCATCGATATCCTTGGCGCGCGCATTGAGGGCCGCAGCGGCATCGTTGAGTTGGGACACCGTAAGGTCGACATGCGGGTTTGCGGTGTCGAACGCCTTCGCGAGCTCGGCAGACACATTGTCGAACGAACCAGCACTTCCATCGATTGCGGCATCGATGGCATCGTTTGCCGCCTTAAGCGCTTCTTTGGAATCATCGATGCCGCTTTTGGCATGTTCCATGAGCTGCTTTGTCGACTCATCGACGGCACCGGTCCGCTTGAGCATACCGCTCGCCGACGTCAGCGAATCGGACGTGGAGCTCAAAATGCCCGCAAGCGACGTTGCGCTGGCCTGAACGTCCTGCAGGTCCTGGACCGAATCGCCGAGCGTCGAGGACAGGTTGGCGATAAAGTTGCTGACCTGGTCGGTGCTCATGTAATCGAGCAGGCTGGACACCGTCTTAAGACCGATGCTCGTAATGGTCTCGGTAAAAGTTTCGTTAACCTGGCTTTGAACGGCGCTCGAACCCTTCTCGGTCACGATCTGCGCGATGGCGTTGGCCTTCTGGTTCTCGTAAAACTCGATATCGGCGTGTTTCACGTCGGTCGAGAAAAGCGTCATCATGTCAGCGCTAAACGTTTTGGGGATAACGACGGCAGCATAGTACGTGCCCGACTTAACGCCCTCGATAGCCTTTTCGCGATTGTTGAGCACAACCCAATCGAAGCTCTCGTTGCCGCGTAGGGTGGCGGTCACGTTTTCGCCCACGTTAACCTCGACGGGGATCAAATCGCTCTCGTAACCCTCATCGGTGTTGACCACGGCGATCTTAAGATTGCCGGTGTTGCCGTACGGATCCCAGCTGCCGGCGATGTTAAACCACGCGTACAGACACGGTACGATAATGAGGCCCATCACGACAACCAAGCCGATCACGGAGCGAGACACGTTTTGGACATCGCGCTTAAACAGATGCAGGATGTTCTTCATTTATGCCTCACCTCCTTTGGAGTGCTTGCCAAGCGCGGTGGTATCTCCATCATTTGTGGCTGTGCTGTCGCTGCCCTGAGATTTATGGCGCGAGCCGATATGCGGCAAGCGGCCCGTGGACTGATCGCCGCCCTTGGCACCACGCTCGCTGGCGTTGAGGCCAAACATGTGGCGGGCGGCAGGAATGGCGGCCGTGTGTTCGCGCATCTCGCGACGCAGGTCCTCATCCGAAAGCGCCGAGATGCGCATCTGGGTATTGAGGCTCGCGCGGATATATTCGATATTGATAAGCCAGCCGCAGATGGCAATAACCGAGATGATCCAAATGACAAGCAGGATGATCTTGCCGTTATTGTCGATATCGAGAACCGTCGACAGGACAAAGAGCAGGACCTGAACGCCCACCACGGCGGCAAAACCGCCCTTGATGTAGTACGGGTAGCGATGTTCAAAGGCGACCGCATGATCGAGCAGTTCGCGACGGTACGAATCGGAATCGAGCATGACACGCATGGCCGTGCGCAGCGAGTAGCGCTGGCGCGGCAGGTCGTTGGACTCGCAAATCATCATACCGGTCGTGGAAAGCTGTTTATCAAAGAGCAGGTTAAGGTTGAGCAGCAGCGGACGCAGCTGCAGGCCGATAAAGAGCGCCACGATCAAGAACACGCCCAGAATGCACAGGTTAAACAGGTAGTTGAACGAATACATGCCGCCGACCGTCTCGCGCAGCAGATTGATGCCGTAGGTAAAGGGCAGCAGCGGGTGCAGCCACTGGAAGAAGCCGGGCATCATCTCGATGGGGTACATGCCCGACGAACCCGGGATCTGCACGATGACGAGAATGACGCCGATAGCCTTGCCGATATGCTTAAACGTGGTGGACAGCGCATAGATGATATTGACGTAGGTGAACGAAATGGCGATGCCGCCCAGCACGAACAGCAGCGGGCTGACGCACTGCACGCCAATCACCAGATCGCCTACCGTAACGATGATGGCCTGCAACGCGCCCAGGATCACCATGAGCAACCAGCGGCCAAAGTAGCCTTGGCGCGCCGTAAAGCTGCCAACACCTTCACGGTCGACCTCGAGCTTGTAAATGGCGATGAGCACATAGCCGCCCACCCAAAGCGCCAGATTGGTGTAGAAGGGAGCGATGCCCGAGCCAAAGCTCTTGACCGGATAGATTGACTTGGACGTCAACTCAACCGGAGACGCCATGAAATCTGCCACGTCATTGACATCGACGCCCATCAGATCGGCCAGCTCGCCCATGGACTCGGAGGTCTGCAGCGCCGCGATGTCATTGGCGGCGGTTGCAAGCTTGTCCTGGACCTTGGCAAGCGAGGAATCGGTCTGGGACAGCGTGGTCTTTGCCTGGCCGAGCTTAGCGCTAAGCAGCGCCAACGTGCCGATCGCATTTGCAAGAGTAGGTGTCTTAC
>DAWBYD010000189.1:0-3111 GCA_052278285.1 Collinsella sp.
ACGCGGCTCACACCCCGACCCCTTAAGCCATGTGTATGTTAAAAGCCGCGTGCTCGAAAGAGCGCGCGGCTTTTGTTTTCTTGATGATTCGGGTGTGGCAGACAGATAATGCTAAACACCTAGGTAGTTAGCCGAATTCGAGCAAAAGGGAGGATAGGATGGCGATCGGAGCGCGTAAGCAACCGCTGTACGATCAGCTGGTCGATATTCTGACCGAAAAGATCGACCATGAATATCGCGCCGGTGACATGATTCCTTCCGAGCGCGAACTTTCGGAGCGCTATGGTCTCTCGCGCACTACGGTACGCCTGGCTCTGCAGGAACTGGAGCGTTTAGGACTGGTGGTTCGGCAGCACGGTCGCGGTACCTTTGTGACCGACCGTTCGGCAAAGGCAACCAATCTCATGCAGTCCTACAGCTTTACCGAGCAGATGCGCGCGATGGGTCGCGACCCCGAGACCACGATTCTCGAGTTTTGCGAGATGGAGGCCGATAAAAATCTGGCCGAGCATATGGGATTGCGTATCGGTGATCGCATTTTTAAGCTTAAGCGCCTTCGTTCTGCCGACAACATGCCCATGATGGTCGAACGCAGCTATCTACCGGTTCGTCAATTTCTGTCCCTAAAGCGACCGCTGCTGGAGCGTAAGCCGCTTTACGATGTGATTGAGCAAGACTTTCAGCAAAAGATACGCGTGGCCGAAGAGGAGTTCTATGCGAGCATAGCCCGTCCCACCGACGCTCACCTTTTGGGAATTGTCGAGGGCTCGCCTGTGCTCGATTTGGTCAGGACTACGTATAACGAGTCAAACGAGGTTGTGGAGTACACACTCTCGGTTGCTCGTGCCGATCAGTTTAAATACAAGGTTTACCACCAGCGTAGCGACTAGTGTTCGCATCGTTTCCATATGATGATTCTTTGCATTTAACTGGTTACTACCAGATAACCAACCGAAGTGTATAATTGCACGTCAGAGGATTACTTCTAGAGAGAGGTATTAGAAATGTTCGAGAAGAGTGTCGAGGAGCTCACCGAGCTCGGCGCCCAGATCACCACGGCCGAGATTGCTCAGCAGCCCGAGCTTTGGCGTGATACGCTCAACATCTATCGCGAGAACAAGGAGGCCATCGAGGCCTTCCTGGCCGAGGCTCGCGCTATGGGCGAGGGTCGTCTGTCCGTTGTCTTCACCGGTGCCGGTACGTCCGACTACGTTGGCGATACCTGCGCCCCGTACCTGCGTCACGCTGGCAACACTGATCTCTACGACTTTAAGCCCATCGCCACGACCGACATCGTGAGCGCCCCGCGTGACTTCCTGCGCGCCGAGGATCCCACGCTCGTGGTTTCCTTTGCCCGCTCTGGCAACAGCCCCGAGAGCCTTGCCGCCGTTGCCGTTGCCAAGGAGCTCGTCCACAACGTCAAGTTCCTCAACATCACCTGCGCTCCCGAGGGCAAGCTCGCCGTCGAGTCTGCCGATGATCCCAACGCGCTGACGCTGCTCATTCCGCGCGCCAACGACAAGGGCTTCGCCATGACCGGTTCTTATTCCTGCATGACCCTGCTCTCCACCCTTATTTTCGACACTGCCTCTGACGAGCAGAAGGCCGAGTGGGTCGAGACGATTGCCAAGATGGGCGAGGAGGTCATCTCCCGTGAGCCTGAGATCGCCGATTACCTGGCTGGCGACTTCAACCGCGTGACCTACTTGGGTTCTGGCTCCTTCGGTGGCCTTGCCCAGGAGAGCCAGCTCAAGATCCTCGAGCTCGCTCACGGTCTGGTCGCTACTTCCTACGACACCTCCATGGGCTATCGTCACGGACCTAAGTCCTTCGTCGACGATAAGACGCTCGTCTTCGTGTTCGTCAACAACGACGCCTACACCCGTCAGTACGACATCGACATCCTCAACGAGATCGGTGGCGACAAGATCGCTCAGCACACCGTTGCCGTTCAGCAGGATGGCGCTACCGTCTACGAGGGCGAGTCCTTCACCTTTAAGGGCTACGAGGCGCTTCCCGAGGGCTACCTTGCCCTGCCGTTCGTGATGTTTGCCCAGGCTATCAGCCTGCTCAACTCCGTGCGCGTGGGCAACACGCCCGATACGCCGAGCCCCACCGGCACGGTCAACCGCGTGGTTAAGGGCGTGACGATTCACCCCTTCACCGCTTAATCGCGTCCCCCTGTAAGGGCGCCCGTCCGCTCATAACGGCGGGCGGGCGCGTTTTGTTTTTACATGGACCGGGTATAAGCATTACCACAGTCAACTGCTTTAGAAGCAAGGAGTGCATATGAGCACGTACGCAATTAAGGCTGACAAGTTCTTCTTGCCGGCAGGCCCGCAACTGGGCGGCTATCTTATGGTCGAGGATGGCGTTTTTGGCGCCTGGCAGGCCGACGAGCCCTCTTGCGAGATTAAGGACTACACGGGATCGTGGATCGCACCGGGTATGGTCGATACCCACATCCATGGCTTCTATAACCACTCGACTACCGATAACGATCCCGAGGGCATTGATATCAGCTCGACCGAGCTCGCCCGTCGCGGTACCACCAGCTGGCTGCCCACGACGTTCACCGATGGCGTCGAGCAGATCAAGGATGCCTGCGCCGCCATCGCCCAGGCTGACGAGGGTCGCGGTCCCGACTTCTGCGGTGCTCGCATTCAGGGCATCTATCTGGAGGGCCCCTTCTTTACCATGAAGCACGTGGGCGCGCAGAACCCCGCCTACCTGATCGATCCTTCCGAGGAGGTCTTCGATCAGTGGCAGGAGGCTGCGGGCGGTCGCATCGTTAAGAGCGCCATGGCGGCCGAGCGCGACGGTGCCGCTGCTTATGCGGCTGCTCTGAACGCCAAAGGTGTGGTGACCAGCATCGGTCACTCCGACGCCACCTACGATGAGTGCATCGCTGCCATCAACGCCGGTGCCAGCTGCTTTACGCATACCTATAACGGCCAGCGCGGGCTGCATCACCGTGAGCCCGGTGTCGTGGGCGCTGCCATGTCCACGCCCGAGACCTACGCCGAGATCATCTGCGACGGCAAGCACGTAAACCCTGCCGCCATCAAGGCGCTGCTGCAGGCAAAGGGCTGGCAGCACACGGTGCTCATC
>DAWBYD010000190.1:0-1684 GCA_052278285.1 Collinsella sp.
CACGGCTGCACCGGCAAGGGTAACGACCAGGTCCGTTTTGAGGCTGCCGTCAAGGCCCTCGATCCCGAGCTCAAGGTCATCGCCCCGGTTCGGGAGTGGGACCTGAAGTGCCGTCCCGACGAGGTCGCCTATGCCCACGCTCACAACGTGCCGGTTCCCGAGGGTGCCAACGACAACCCCTACTCCATCGACGACAACCTGTGGGGCCGCGCCATCGAGTGCGGTCACCTGGAGGATCCCTGGAACGAGCCGCTCGACGACGCTTGGGTTATGACCACGAATCCCGAGGACACGCCCGACACCCCGACCTACACCGAGATTGAGTTTGAGGCCGGCAAGCCCGTCGCCGTAGACGGCAAGAAGATGAAGCTGTCCGAGATCGTCATCGCCCTCAACAAGATCTCCGGCGACAATGGCTTTGGCCGTCTCGATCTGGTCGAGGATCGCCTGGTGGGCCTTAAGAGCCGCGAGTGCTACGAGGTTCCCGGCGCCCTGACGCTCATCACCGCCCACAAGGCGCTCGAGGACATCTGCGTCGAGGGCGACCTGCTCAAGACTAAGATCAAGCTCGAGCAGGATTGGGCCACCGCCGTGTACAACGGCCAGTGGTACAGCCCGCTCAAAAACGCGCTCGATGCCTTTATGACCGATACCCAGAAGTTCGTGACCGGCACTGTCCGTCTGAAGTTCTTTAAGGGCAACTGCCATGTCGTCGGCCGCAAGAGCCCCTTCAGCCTCTACGACTACGGTCTGGCTACCTACGACCGCGACACCACGTTCGACGAGAAGGCCAGCGCCGGCTTTATCGAGATCGATACGCTGTCGCTCAAGACGTGGGCAAAGGTCCAGGGCCCCAGCTCTGCTGCCGCCCAGGCCTAGCGCCTCCCTCCCTTGGTATCCGCGCGGCCCATCCGCGTGATACATAACGGGCGCACGGGGTCCCTACCTTTCGTTATGCTTGCTGACACTTCTTAACATCGGTGGCCCCTACGTTCCGCCCGCATATATGATGCCGCGTCTGCGGCTGAGTCCGAGCCCCGCCGGGGTTGTCCGGCGGGGCTCCTTCTATCAATTTGGCGGCTCTGCGCCTATATATATGAGGAGTATCCATTATGTTCAATGCTATCGCGCATGCTTTACTTGCCCTCGCGCCCGAGTTCGATGCTGCAAGGGTCGAGGACGTCCCTATGAGCCTGAAGGCCTGGATCGATGGTTCGCAGGGCAACATCCGGAGGGAGACGTTGGGCGCCAAGTGCATGGCGCGTCACTTCTTTGCAAATTAGCTACATGGCTCCGCACACGGTGGGGAATGTGTAAAACTAGCGGTTGAAAAATCGCTTTAGCGATATGGCGCATTGCTTTGGGCGCTTGTTTTGGTATTTGGAGAAAGGGGACGGTTCCATGGCTCTTTGGGGCGGTCGTTTTGAGGCAGGCGTGGCCGAGGTCACGCAGGAGTTTGGCGCGTCGTTGCCGGTCGACAAACATCTCTATAAGCAGGATATCGCCGGCTCTAAGGCGCATGCCAAGATGCTGGCGGCCCAGGGCATTATCAGCGCCGAGGACGAGCAGGCGATTGCCAAGGGCCTGACCGGAATCGAACAGGATATCGATGCCGGCAACTTCACCTTCGACATCAACGACGAAGACATTCATATGTCCATCGAGAGCGAGCTGACGCGTCGCA
>DAWBYD010000191.1:0-5000 GCA_052278285.1 Collinsella sp.
CGGCGCCGGCGTGGCCGGTGTCCCCGCCCGCGTCAGCAAGATGCGCGACGAGAAGACCGTCTGCATGTGCGGTCTGGAAGAGGGCTTACGTCAACTTTATTAGTTACGCGGTTTTGACAAACCGCGTTTTCGCTGACGTATGCTCAACCTGCGGCGCAATGTCAGCAACCAAGCCGAAAACAAAAAAGGCCGAAGTCCCGAAGGGCTTCGGCCTTTGCTTTCTCGCTGTAGGCGCAACGCAACTTATCGATTCTCGATGCTACCGATATTTTTGAGCTCGATGGAAATGAGGCCGTTGGGCTCGTTGACGAACTCAATGTACTCGGAGTTCGAACCCATCTCGGCCGGGAAGCTGATCTCGATACCCGTGTCGGTACGGATCTTGTGATTGCGCACCGCCGCGCGCTCGACCTGTTTGCGCTCCACGGGAACGCGCTCGGGAACCTTCTCCTCGGTCAGTGCCGCGCGCACGCTTTCTTTGATGGCCGGCTCGTCCTCAAAGACCTCATCGACGATATCCCAAGGCGGCAGCTCCTCGTCATCCTCAACCTTCTCGGCAACGGCGGCTTTGACCTTAGCGAGCGCTACAGCCGTGTTGGCGCCGTGCTCTTCAGCGACCTCCTCGACCACGCGCGTCACCGTGTCGATGACCTCCTTACCCGAAACGCCCGTGTCACATTGCAGCAGGCCATCGGGAATGAGCATGCGATCCTCGCCGGCAATCTTGCGTTTCTTATCCACATAGCCGATCTCCATGGTGCTTGCACGCACGATTGCATAGCTCGGCACCTTTTGCGAAGGGTTCGGCAGAATGGCATAGTGGCGCGCGATGTCGTTACGCACCTCGCCCTCTTCACGACCCACCTCGTGCATGAATGCCTGCTTGGAGCCCAGCAGCATCACGGCAAACCAGCGGGCATCCTCATCGTCGTCAAAGTCCGCCACAAGCACGTCGGTGGACTCGGCTTTCTCAGCCTTGGTGAGTTCGGAAGAGATAAACTCCGCAATCTGCTGCGACAGGTCCACGAACTCGCGCTCGCCAAAGAAATAGCCCTTGAGCTCGCCGCCAAACGCAGAGTTCTCGGCAAACGTGGCGCGTTTATTGTCGGCCGAGGTACGTGCGCGGCGCAGATGCGTGGTCACGAAGTTGCGCACGGTACGGCTCTCGATATCGAGCTCGCGCTGGCTCATGACGTTGACGGCAGAGTCAAAGTCCAGGATATGCAGAATCGCGTGATTGATTTTCATATACGGCATTCCGTTCTAGATCGATTTCGGCACGAACCAGTATAGCGGTCGAGCCCGCCCCAGGCGCATCGAAGATTGATGCATCGGGGACAGGTTGCTTTGCGCCAATGGTTAGCGCAGGAGCTCGGACTGCCAGGCCTCGAGCTGTTCTGCCAAACTCTTGCCGGCAGCGGGCACGTCGATCTGGGGTCGTTTGGGCAACAGTGCGCATTTAAGGATCGCCACGATGGTCTGCGAGATAAAGCGTCGCGTATCTTTGTCAAAGCCTTGCGCAGCCTGGAGCATCACGGGCAGGCTCTCGCGCAGATTCCCAGCGATATCCGCAAACCGCTCAGCACCCGTAGCCTCAAACACGGAGAACAACGCATCTACAAAACGCTCGCGCTCGCTAGGCGACACTGTAAGCAGCATCTCGCGAATGGAGCCATCAACGTATCGAGCACCGGCGGACAGGCGCTCACAGTACACGAAGTCGTGACCATCAACCACCCAGCTAAAGGGATTGTGCTGCAGCAGGCTGAACTCGGTGCTCTCAACGATGGCATAGTCCTCTTGTGTCTCGAGCATCATGCCGAAGATCGACGACCGAGGTAGCGTCTTGTCGATTCGACCGGAAAGATCGGCAAAGGCGTTGCCGCTCAGAAACTCCTCGACGAACCCTGGACCATCATGGGAATACGCCCGTTCGATTCGCTCACGGGCGACATCGGAGCACATCGCCGCACCGTACACCGCAAGGTTTCCACCCTTGGAATGACCTCCGCACAAAAGCGGCCCGTCGATCGCATCCGCCGCCTCGTCCACATAACGCGCCGCGGATTCCTGGGCCGGCACAGGACACCGGAACGCCATGTTAAAGTCCTCTTTCCAGCCCACAATCGTGCTGTCGGTCCCCCGGAAGGAAAGATAGCTAAACCCCGCCGGAAACCGGAACGCCATGGCTGCAAACTGCTCCGTCGCCACCACATCGCTCACGGCACGATAGCCGCAAACGTGCACGCCGCGGTATCTGGGATTTGCTGCCACGGCCTCCAACAAGGCCCTGCTCCCCTCTGGATCCCACAAGTCGTCAATCATGTCCCGATAGCACTCGGCACGCAGCAGCTCGCGTACGTCTAGGCCCTGCCAGTTCGTCAGCTCCGCCATATCACCCGGCAAACGCAAATAGGACAACCACGCAAAGACCAGGCTGTCCACCGCGCAGAACGGCCGCTCCTCAAACGGATCAAACGCCGTCTGAGCATAGGTCAAAAAATTAGGCGAATCCGACATGGCCCTCCCATCAACTATGGTGTATTGGGATGGTGCATTGGGGTCAGGTTACTTTGCACCAAAAGGCGCCCGGGCCGTGTGGACCCGGACGCCTTCATTGTAGCTTTTCGCTCTAGCGAGCTTGATTTAGCAGGAGAAATCGACGCTGTCGATGATGTCCTTGAGGGCCTTGGCGGAGACGGTGAGCTCATGCTGCTCGTCATCGTTCAGCGGCACGGGGACGCGGCAGACAACGCCGTCGCGGCCAACGACGGTCGGCATGGAGATGGCAAGATCGGACAGGCCATACTCGCCCACCATGAGCGAGGAGACAGGCAGAACGGTCTGCTCATCGCGCATAACGGCGGTGCAGATGCGCTTGACGGCCATGGCGACGCCATAGTAGGTGGCGTGCTTCTTCTCGATGATGGTGTAGGCGGAGTTCTTGACGTCCTCAGCGATGCGCTTCTCGGCAGCCTCATGCTCCAGGTGGCCGTGAAGCTCACAGAAGGTGTTCAGCGGAACGCCGGCAACCTGAGCGCTGGACCAAGCGACAAACTCGGAGTCACCGTGCTCGCCCATGACATAGGCCTGGACATCGCGCGGGTCAACCTCGACGTGGGCACCAAGCATCTGCTGCAGGCGGCCGGTGTCGAGCACGGTGCCGGAACCGATGACGTGGCCCTCGGGCAGGCCGGACATCTTGATGGCGGCGTAGGTCAGAACATCGACCGGGTTGGAGACGATTAACAGAATGCCGTCGAAGCCGGACTTCTTAATCTCGGGAATAATGGACTTGAAGATGCTGACGTTCTTGTTGACCAGGTCCAGGCGGGTCTCACCGGGCTTCTGGGCAGCGCCAGCAGTGACGACGATCATGGCGGCGTCGGCGACATCGGAATAATCGCCGGCGTAGATCTTCATCGGCTCGGCAAACGTCATGCCGTGCGCGATATCCAGGGCCTCACCCTCGGCACGGTTCTTGTCCACGTCGATGAGGACCATCTCGGAGAACAGACCACTCTGCATCAGTGCGAACGCCGAAGACGAACCGACGAAACCGCAGCCGACAATAGCGACCTTCTTCTCGTTAACCATTAGAAACTCCCATCTCTCTCCACAAACAAGCCGCCCGGGAACGACCCGAGCGGCTTGTCGTAATCCCAATACATCCAATCGGGACTTTGATTATGCCCCTATTCGCAGCCAAAAATCGACCGTTTACCGAAATTGTTTGCAGAATTCGTAAAATAACTGCACGAAATCGGTTTCGAGCTATTGACGGGTCGAAATAGGTTTCTAATACAGGCCAGCCTCGCGAATGGCCTCGACAGCCAAAGCGATCTGATCGGGCGGCAGGACCAGTGCCATACGCACGTGCCCCTCGCCCGAAGGGCCAAAGCTCGCGCCCGGCGTCACCACAACGCCGGCCTTCTCCATAAGCTCCTCGCAAAACGCCATGGAATCGGTGCGACCACCGGGAAGCTTGGCCCACACAAACATAGAGCCATGCGCGTTGGGACGCTCCCAGCCCAGGCCCTCAAGACCGTCGCACAGGGCATCGCGGCGTTCCTGGTACTTCAGACGCTGCGCCTCGACCTCATCGCGCGGACCGTTCAGGCAGGCGATAGCAGCCTTCTGGATCGGGAAGAACATACCAAAGTCGATCTGGCCGCGCAGCTTGGCAAAGGCAGAGACCACGTCCTCGCGGCCGACCAAAAAGCCGATACGCGCACCGGTGACGTTAAACGACTTGGAGAGCGAGAAGAACTCCACGCCCACCTCGAGCGCGCCGGGATACTGCAAGAAGCTGCCACCCGGCTCACCGTCAAACACGATGTCGGAGTATGCGTTGTCATGGACGATGAGAAGGTCGTGCTCGCGGGCGAAAGCGATGATCTCCTCATAGACCTCGGGCGTGCCCACCGAGCCCACCGGGTTAGCGGGCAGCGACACGATCATATACTTGGCGCGATCGGCCACCTCGGGATCGATGCCCGCCACATAGGGCAGGTAATTATGCTCGGCGACCAGCGGATAGTACTCGAGCTTGGCATCGGCGATCTTGGCACCCGCCTCAAAGACCGGGTAGCACGGATCGGGAACCAGAATGGTGTCGCCCGGATCGAGCAGGGCCAGGCCCAAATGACCCACGCCCTCCTGCGTGCCGTTGCACGACTGCACCATGGACGGCGTAATGCCCGAAACGCCAAAGCGGCGCTCATAGTAATCGCACACGGCTTGCTTGAGTTCGGGCAGGTCGCGCAGGGCATACTTCCACATCTCGGGATCTTGGGCTGCCTGCGTGAGCGCCTCGACCACATGGTCGTACGGCTTAAAGTCGGGCGTGCCCACGCTCATGTTGTAAATGGTCTTGCCCTGAGCCTTCAGCGCGAGAAGCTTGTTGTTGAGCGAGGCGAAGACCTCCGCGCCAAAGCGGTCGAGACGCTGCGATGCCTGCATGGTGCCACCTTTCGATATAAAACGCGGCGCTCCGACAA
>DAWBYD010000192.1:0-2182 GCA_052278285.1 Collinsella sp.
AACCTCGACCGTCCAAGGCGTCTCGCGTGTCGACTCGCTTGAGATTCCCGAGGAGGTTCTGCGCGAGGCAATCGCCAACGCCGTAATCCATCGAGAATACGGGGATCGGTTCTGTGGACAATCGATTGCCGTCGACGTCTTTGACGATCGCGTCGAGGTGACGAATCCTGGCGGCCTTTACGGGGGAAAGACTCGCGAGAACTTGTTTGACGGCAGCTCCCGATGCCGTAACGCGACGCTTGTGAAGCTCATGTCGATTGTTCCGCTGCCGGATGGCGCAGGTTCGCCGGCTGAGGGCAATGGCTCGGGCATCCCGATGATGATCGATGCCATGCGCGCGCATGGTCTGGCCGAGCCCCTGTTCTGCCTGGGATTCGATCGGTTCAAGGTCGTACTTTACCGTTCAAAGATCGAGCCGGTCGATCATGGCGGGGGCTTAATTGTGGCGGCACTCAAACACTACGGCGAGCTGGGGACGCGTGAGCTGGCAGAACGCACGGGGCTTACAATTTCCCAGGTTAGGTCGCGCGTCAACGCGCTCATTGCTCAAGGCGAGCTTGAGCCCACGGCGCCGGCGACGAGCCGCAACCGCAAGTATAGACTGTCAGAGCGCGTGGAATAAATGCGTTAGTGGACGAGGCGACCCAATAATCGACCCTCAATTGGCGTCCACTAAGGTAAAGCGGTTGTTGCCCAGTCGACGGTGATGCTAAAGACTCGGCTTACGCCGGCATGGCCCCGAACCCGTCCATCAAGAACAGCCTAAGAACCAGCTTGATGACATTTCCCGGTTTGACTTCTGCCGTGCCAAAGACGTGGCGCTCGGCGAGCTCGCTGCAGTATGCATAGATGTCGCGGATAAGGTCCGCGCCCGAGAGCGTAAACATGTAGCCTGCGTCCGAAAGCGTATTGGGCGCGGCGGGCAATTTGGTCATGCGACAAAAGGTCAACAGGTCGGGCGCCATAGCGTCCTGGTAGCCAAGATGGCTGCCGTCTTCTTGTGCGACGAGTTCCAGCTGGCGTACTCGATTCAGCGCCGCTGCCAGCACAAAGCTCGGTGTGGGAGCATTGACGTCCTCCGTGCTCGCCACGAGTCTGCCTGCTGCCTGCGTGACAAGCCAAGCGACCTCGCGCTGGCAACGCACGGCCTTGCGCGTAACCGGCTTGATGGACGAAGAAGAAACGCTTCCCTTAGGCGGATTCGAAACAGCCACAAGAACCTCCCATGAACGACCCGGCCCAACAAGCCCGGATGAAACACGTGCTACATCAGTATACAGGGAAGTGGGGTAGCGGGGTACAAGCGCGCCGGCGGCAAACCGAGAGCATCAACGATGCGCCGATCGCGGAATGAGATCTCGTAATAATTGACTCTCGGCCATATTATTGAGGGGCATGACTCGCGTTCGTATGGTTGTAGGTGCTGGCGATGAACGACATTGACCTTGCTGTTCCGTTGATGGATGGACCAAGCTATGACCGCGCCTGCAGTCTCGTGCCTTCCGAATACGTTGAGGCATGGGAGTGGTTTCTGGGTGAGGAGCAGCGCGGCGGCGTTTGGACCAGCCTTCCGCACCACACCAAGGAAGATAGCCCTCAGTATCAGTACCGTTTGAGAATTGGCTCGGACTTCTTTCCCGTAACGCGGGATTCAGGGATCTTCTGGCCGGGCCAGGATCGGGTGAAGCAAGATCCCAATAAGATCTTTGCGCTTTCGGTCCATAACTCTAAAAAGAGCTTCTACACCGATGTGCCTCCGCTCTATTTGGACGATGGTACGTGGGTCATTAAGTACTCGGTTCAAGCGCCGGGTACCGTTGGTTTTCGAGACCAGAATTACAACCGTAAAATGCTCAACTGCATGGAATGTGGCGTTCCAGTCGGAGTCATATTTGCAACCGAGGTGGGCTACAAGGTGCTCGGCCTTGCATTTGTTGAACGGTTCGAGCCCGAAAACGGATGGTTTGTTCTGCACGGTCCTGTTCATAAAGGCGGACCGGACCCTCGTTTTGCGCCCGACATGAGTTATCTGAAGCACATGCCCGTCGATATTGAGTTTGCCGGACAGGGTACGACCGACGACGAAAAGGTCCGCTATGCGTTAAGGCGCGAGCGATTGGGGCAGCAATGGTTCCGCAAGCAGCTCGTTGCCGCCTATGATGGCCGTTGCGCGGTGTCGGAC
>DAWBYD010000193.1:0-2466 GCA_052278285.1 Collinsella sp.
AGCTAACCCCGTCTCAAATGAGCTACTAGAGGAGGTTGAGGGGGAGCTGGGGGGCGTCTCCCCAGAGTTTCTCGAGGCGGTAGAAGTCGCGAGCTTCGGGAGTGAAGACGTGGACGACAACCGAACCGTAGTCCATGAGCATCCAGGTCTTCTGCTCACGGCCCTCGATGGAAAACGGGTGCTCGCCGCAAGCCTCGGCGACCTTCTCCTCGATCTCGTCGACGATCGAATCGACCTGGCGGTTGTTGGTACCGGTGGCGAGCACAAAGTAGTCGCACACATCGGAAAGCTCGGTCAGGTCGAGCACCTGCACGTCCTCGCCCTTCTTGTCGTAGGCGGCCTGCGCGGCGGCGCGGGCGACATCCTCGGCGGCGACACCGCTCGCGGACAGTGAGGCGGCAGTGCGGTCGGATGTGGCGGCGAAGCTCTTGTGCTCCACACGTTCAAGAATCTGCTCGTCGGTCATGGTCTCGTCGGCCATGGAATACCTCTTTCTAGACAGCCCGAGCTAGCGCAGCTGGGCGTAATGGTTGTAAATCGTAATAGCCGTGGGATAAAGATAGCGCCCGGACTGGATCACATAGACCAGACCCTGCGCAAAACAGGAGAAGAACAACTCATCGAGCGTAGACTCCCCCACCATCTTGCGCAGCGCATGCGCATAGTCGCCGTGGCGGTTGGGCTCGATGGCATCGGCCACAAAGACCACCATATCGAGCGGCGTCATGTCGCAGGCACCCACGGTGTGACGGTCGACAGCCTGGAAAACGGCCGGCGACAACTCGGGGAAAAGCTGCGGAAGCTCATAGGCGGCAACAGGGCCATGCAAAAGCGGCGTCGCGGCGGAAGGAGAGCCGGCAACCTTGATGCCATAGTGAAGCGCGCGGGCCACGAGCTCGTCATCGGAAAGCACCTTGTCCCAGTCGTGGATCAAGCCGGCGGCAGCGGCATCAAAGCGGTCAACGCCGTAGACCCCGGCCAGATGAAGTGCGGTCTCGGCAACACCCAGCGAATGCACATAGCGCTTGCGCTTATCCTTCATGCGAACATCGAGCAGCTCTTGAATGCGCTTGAGCAGCGCGCGCTCATCGCCCTCAAACTGATCCTCTACCGACAACGTAAACCCCCATCACTCAAAATCTTCTTGGCCCAGATCGACATACAAACCGCGCTTGCGAATGTAGCCGAGCACAGACTCGCTCGTAAGATAGCGCACGCTCATGCCGCGGGCAACTCGCTTACGAATGTTCGTCGAGCTGATTGCCAGCGCCGGAATCTGGATATAACGCACGTCGAACGGCAGCCCCGACTCTTTGATTCGGGCACGCGCCGTATCGATATCAAAGCCCGGTCGCGTCGCCGCAATAAAGGTAGCAAGCTCAGCGATTCGTTCGGCATCATGCCAGGTCACAATATCGATAATCGCGTCGGCGCCCGTAATAAAGTAGAGCTTTACCTGCGGCGGGTAAAAGTCGCGAAGGGCATGAAGCGTATCGGCCGTATAGGTTACACCCGGACGGTCAATCTCGAACCGGCTCGCCAAAAAGGCCGGGTTCGCAGCGGTGGCGAGGACCGTCATGGCATAACGGTCCTCGGCAGGCGTCACCGGCTTGTCAAGCTTAAAGGCAGGAGAGCCCGCCGGCATAAAGAGCACAGCGTCCAAGTCGAGCGACTCGCGCGCCTGCTCGGCGGTCACCAGGTGCCCGTAATGGATGGGATCAAAGGTGCCACCCATAATGCCGAGCCTAAACTCCTGCCCGTCCTCTAGAGGAAGCTCGGGCAGACCGATTCCACCGCGCAGCGACATGGCTTACTCGCCCTCCGAGGTCTCGGCATCGCCCGCGGCATCCGCCGCATCGACAACCTCGACGCCCTCATCCGCAGCATCGGCCACGTCAATGACTTCAACGGCAACGTCCTCGCCAGCATCCTCGAGCTCCTCGTACTCCGAGAAGTCCTCAGCGCCCTCAAAGTCAAAGGCGCGCTGGCAAATGCGGACCTCGTCGCCCGCACGGCAACCGGCCTTCTCGAGCGCGTCGTCAACACCCATACGCGCAAACTTATGCTGCAGGTAAATAACGGCTTCTTCGTTTTCCCAGTCGGTCTGGATGACCATGCGCTCGATGGCACGACCGACCACGCGGAAGGCACCGGGCTCTTCCTGAACAATGCGGAAACGCTTCTCACGCTGCAGGCGGCGACGCTCCCACTCCTCGTCGCGCAGCTCGACCGGCTCATCCGAGACAGCCAACTCGGCGCGAAGCTTAGCCACCTGCTCGCCCACGGCAAGCATCAGCGTGTTGAGACCGGCACCTGTCACGGCGGACACGGCAAAGAACATATGGCCGTCGTCGAGCGCCGCACGCTTAAGGTCGGCAATCTTGTCGGCCGTGCCCGGCGCGGCGCACTTGTTGGCAACGACGATCTGCGGACGCTCCGAAAGCTCGGCGCCATACTGCTCGAGCT
>DAWBYD010000194.1:0-1945 GCA_052278285.1 Collinsella sp.
AGCCGGAACCGCACACACTCGCAATGCAAGCTGCCAAAAAGCCGATGGCAGCCGCAATGCCGCCAATAACGGGAATAAACAGCACGAGCACCGACACAACGCAAATCAGCGCCGGCAAAAACGCGATTTGGCATACACGCTGAAGCACGCCCGGAGTCTTAGTCATATCTTGGAACGCCTGAGCCACACAGCCCTTTGGCGCATTCGCCACGGGCGGTTGCGGAACAAACTGCTGGGGCTGAGGCTGTCCCTGGGGAGCGGGGCCAGCGGCACCGGCATTAGGAGCGCCACACACGCCGCAGAACTTGTCGTTATCGCCCATGGGGGCGCCACACTGCGAGCAGAACATAGAATCATCCCTTCGCATCTTGAACGAATCACTTGGATCGCAAACGTTGTCTTTAGCATCATTATTGCCCAATGTGGGGTCAAATACTCAAAGACGACCGATTTGCAAGGTACACGGCGCCAGCAGGCGGTTCGTTGAATACGTCCGCGCTAGTTCGTGCCGCGGAAACCCTTGCCGACGATCTCGGAGCTGTCGACGATCGTGATAAAGGCGCCCGGATCGACTTCGCGCGCATAGCGGCGTAGTTGCACGGCCTCGCGACGGCTCAGTACGCTCATGATCACCGTCACGCACTTGCCCGAGAAGGCACCGTAGCCGCGGCTAATGGTCGCCGTGCGGTTGAGATGCTTGACGATAAACTCCTCGACCTTAAGGGGCTCGGAACAAATGACCGTGCAGACTTTGCGCAGGTGAATGCTCTCAATGGCTTTGTCGACCACGAGTGTCTTGGCAAACAGGCCGAGCACGCAATACAGACCGACACGCGGGCCATACAAAAAGGCCGCGATGGTCACGATGCCGATATCGACCAGCAGCAGGGCACGGCCAATCTCGAGCGTCGTGCGGCGCTTGAGGATCATGGCAAGAATGTCCGTGCCACCCGTCGAGGCGCCGATGTCAAAGACAATAGCGCTGCCAAGCGCCGGCAAGATGACGGCAAAGCACAGGTCGAGCCACATATCGCCCGTCATCGAGACACTGGTCGGGATAAAGAGCTCGAAAAGCGAAACATAGGCGGACAGCGCAAACGAGGCGAAGACGCTCCACAGGATTGCCTTGCGTTCCAAAAAGATAACGCCCAAGACGACGAGAACCGCGTTGATAATCCACATAAAGACACCGACGGGCAGGGTCGGGAACAGCGTGGACAGAATGACCGACACGCCCGAGGTGCCGCCAAAAGCAAAGTGATTAGGGGTTTTAAACGCAACGATGGCAAAGGCCGTAAGAATCAGACCCAGATTGAGCTCGGCGAAAAAGCGCGGGAAGCCTGGCTCCTGGCTGCGCTTTTGGCCGGCACGCTCGCCGCGCTCGATATCGGTGCGATCGACCACGCGCTCCATCGGCACCACGGGAGGACGATGTAGCTCCTCGGCAGCTCGCGATGCCGCCTCTGCCGCGGCGGCCTCAATCGCCCATGCCTTGCTTTCTGTTTCGCGCTCGTCAGCCATTACGGCAACCCCTCGTTAACAATTTGGAAACAATGCGCCCATTAGGGTAACGCGGAACGCGACGATTGCAACCCCTAGTTAGACGAGTGGTATGCCTACATCGGGGGCATACAAATAACGGCCGGCCGCACATACATCCGTGCGACCGGCCGTTTGACGTTTTCGCAGATAAAACCTGCCAAAATAAACCTGTCCCTTTTTGGCAGGTTACCTTTTTGGTAGGTTACTCGTGCTGGTTGGTGCGGTGCTCGTACTCCTCGGGGGTGATGACATCCTCGATGCGCAGGTTGACGCCTGCCACCTCAAGACCGGTCATCGCAGCCAGACGCTCGGTCACGCGCGCCTTAACGTCGTCGAAAATCGCGGGCGCATAGGCGCCGTACTCGATAATGACGGAAATGTTAACGCCCACGCGGTTGTCATC
>DAWBYD010000195.1:0-6618 GCA_052278285.1 Collinsella sp.
CACGGAAGGTGAGCTCGCCGCGCGGCGCGCGGGCAGCGGGCAGTTTGGGCGAGGCGGGGGCGTTGATGCTCGTGGGGCAGGTGATGACCTCATCTACGCGCTCGGCTGCGACCTCGGCACGGGGCAGGATGACCGAAACCATGGTGAGGATCATAAACGCCATGACGATCTGCATAGTGTAGGAGATGAACGCCATCATGTTGCCGACCTGCATCACGCCGTCGGACACGCCCTGCGCGCCAAACCAGACGATAAGCACGGTGATGCAGTTCATGACGAGCATCATGAGCGGCATCATGAAGCTCATGGCGCGGTTGGTGTAGAGCTGCGTGGTCATCAGGTCGAGCGAAGCCTTGTCAAAACGCTCGAGCTCATGCTCCTCACGGTTGAACGAGCGGATGGGCATAAGGCCGTCGAGCAGCTCGCGGGCGGTAAGGTTCACGCGGTCCACAAAGCTCTGCATCTTTTTGAACTTGGGCATGGTGAGGCCCATGAGCACGCCGACAACGGCCGAAACCGCGATGATGGCCACGGCGATGGTCCACTCCAGGCCGGTGTGGTTGGCCAGGACGCGCATGACGGCGACGATGCCCATGACGGGGGCCATCAGGCACATGCGGATAAACAGGGTTGCGGCCATCTGGATCTGCTGAATGTCGTTGGTGCAGCGGGTGATGAGCGAGGCCTGGCTAAACTTGCCCACCTCGGCCGGCGAGAAGTGCATAACCTTGTTGAAGGTCTCGCGGCGCAGGTCGCGGGCGATGGAGCAGGCGGTGCGCGAAGCCACGGCACCGGTCAGGATGGTGGCGACGAGCGACACCAGGCACAGACCAAACATCGTGGTCGCCATGCGGCCCAGGTAGGCGTTCTGCACGTCGGCGGGGTCGATGCCCTGCGCCTTGTACTCGTCTTGCACATAGCTCACGGCGCGTTGGGTCACGATGGAGCCCGACATGGAGCCCATTTTGTCTGCCATATCGTTGGCGCCCTCGACGAGCTTGCCCTGGTCGATTAGGCCGCCTTCAACGCCTAGACGCAGGCTCTTCATGGTGATCTTGCCACCGTCGGCATCAATCTGTTTTTGCATGTTCTGCGCCGCAGCGGCCTTCTGCTGCATCTCGGCGAGTTGCTCGGGCGTCATCGCCGCCATCTGTTCGGGCGTGGGCATGGCCTGGGCGCCGCTGTTGTCTTTTTCACCGGACGTGCCCATCATGTCGCCCATGGAGTTGGCGTCAATACCCTGGTTGAACGAAAGGACGACAGTCTCGGGCAGGCTCATGATGTCGGCAATCTTGCCGCCGTCGGCACGCTCCTCCTCGGTGCCCTTGTACGTTCGAATGCCGTTATTGTCCGCCTTGCTAAACACGGCCTCCACAGCCTTGGCGTCCTTGGAGCTCATGAAGAGTTCGAGGTCGTCGAGCGATTCGGCGCGAATGGTGTCGGGCACGGGCGAGGCGATGCCGCCTTGCTGCACGCCCACGTCGACGATGTCGCTCATATAGGTAGGCAGCGCCAGATCGGCGTTGCAGCTGATTACGATAAGTACGATAGCTGCGAACAGTGCCAGGATATGTTTTTTAAAGAGCTTGAGAATCCTCACTCGGCATCTCTCCTTTCTTGATTGTGGTCGATAATTTCGTTGGCACGTCTTAGAAGGCGCACCATCTCCTGGGTATCTGTTTCGCCGAGCTGCTCGAGGAAGGCCGCGGTGCGGTCCTCGAATTCCCGGCGTTTGATTTCGATGACCTGGAATCCCTTGTCGGTCACCGTGACGTGTACGCGACGACGGTCGGTCTTTGAGTGCTCGCGCTCGACCCAACCCTTGGCCTCGAGGGCGCGCAGGATATTGGCGATACGGGCGCTCGAGACCCAGGCACGATCGGCGAGTTCGCTCGGCGTGAGCGAGCCGCCGGCGCGCATGAGGGCGCGCATGACGGCCATCTCGCCACCCAGAGCCTGGTCGGCAAAGCGCGAAACGCGCTGGTGCATGCTGCCAAACTCGGTAAAGAGCTGACGCCCAAGCTCATGGAAATCGGTATCTTCCACCGAAAACCCCTAACACTAGAAACTATTTTCGGTGAAAGATGATACCCGCGTATTCGGGTCTCATGCAGTGGGCAATATAAAGAGCGCATAAAGAGTAAAAAATTCAATCGCTGAAGCGTTTCAAAGAACTATTATGCCCGCGGTTAGGCGAGGGGTTGTCACCACCATGACGACTGGGACTCATTTATCGCCACGTGCGATGCTCCAACTTCCCGCAAGGAGACACCTGAATCAAGGGGGTTGGAGTCATGGCATTTGACTTCACGGGCAAAACCGCGATCGTTACCGGCGGCACTCAGGGCATTGGCCTCGAGATTGCCAAGGGCATCGTTGCGGGCGGCGGACATGTCGCGCTCATCGCAAGGAACGCTGCTAAGGGCGAGGCCGCTGTGGCCGAGCTTGGCGAGGGCAACAAGTTTTATCAGCTCGATGTCGCCGATGCGCCCAAGGCGCGCGAGACCGTCGAGCAGATTTTTACGGACCTGCCGCAAACCAATATCCTGATTAACTGCGCTGGCGTCATCAGCACCAAGAAGTTCGACGAGATCGATGACACCGAGTGGCGTCGCACCATCGACATCAACCTCAACGGTACCTTTACCATGATGAACGCCGTGTACCCGCACTTTAAGGCGGCCCATGCCGGCACTATCGTCAACGTAAGCTCTGTTGCTGGCAAGATCGGCGGCGGCCTGCTCGGTACCGCGGCCTACGCGAGCTCCAAGGCCGGTGTCAATGGCCTTACCAAGGCGGTCGCCAAGGAGGGCGGTAAGTTCGGCGTCCGCTGCAACGCTGTGTGCCCGTCGCTCACGTTGACCGATATGACCTCGATTCTCTCTGACGAGAACTCTCAGCGCATCATCAACGGTATTCCTCTGGGCCGCGCCGCCCAGGCCAGCGAGCCTGCACAGATGGTGCTGTTCTTCGCATCCGACCTCGCCAGCTTCGTGAACGGCGAGATCGGTGACTGCGACGGCGGCATCGTCCTGGACGGGTAATACCCCGCGGTGATCGTTTGGCGGCGACCCTGGCGACTCGGGGTTGTCGCCTTCTTTCTAACATAGGCGCGTGCGGCTACGAATCGCATGCATCCAAAGGAGATATATATGAGTGAATCGACTGCGGTGGAGGCGCCGGCGGCAAAGGAGCCGTTCTTTAAGATGTCCTCCATCCCGGGCGCCAATATTTTGGTGCCGCTTTTGCTGGGCTGCCTGCTCAACACGCTATTCCCTGACCTGTTCAAAACGCTCGGCAGCTTTACGCTTGGCATGACCCAGCAGGGTGCAGGCCCGCTCGTGGGAGCTTTCCTGCTGATTGTCGGTACGACGATTTCGTTTAAGAGTGCTCCCGCCGCCGCTGCCCGCGGTGCCATCATCATCGCCGTCAAGCAGATCGTGGTCGTTGCCGTGTCGCTGCTCATCCTTTATGTGTTCAACGACAACCTGTTTGGCATCTCGGCCATGGTGATGCTGGCGGCTTGCACCGGCGCCAACAACGCTATGTACGCTGGACTGATGGGCACCATGGGTAACGAGGCCGAGCGTGGCGCCGTCGCCATCACCACGCTCGTTGTCGGCCCTCCGGTTACGATGATCGTGCTCGGCGCTGCCGGTCAGGCTCCGATCGGCTGGTCGCTCGTGGGCGCCATCCTGCCGATTGTCGTCGGCATTATCCTGGGCAATCTCTTCCCCAGCTTTAAAAAGATGATGGCACCGGCACTTTCCGCCATCATCGTGCTCGTCTTCTTTGCCATGGGCTCGACCATGACTTTTGGTCAGCTTATCAACGGTGGTCTTCCCGGTATTCTGCTCGGCGTGATCTGCTCGGTGGTCTTTGCAATTCCCGTTATCGCGGTCGATAAGCTCACGGGCGGTACGGGTGTCGCAGGTGCGGCCATTTCGAGCTGCGCCGGAGCCAATGTGGCCACGCCTGCTGCCATGGCAAGCGTCAACGAGGCCTTGTACGGCGGTGCGGTGCTCGCGACGGCCACGGCACAGGTTGCTGCCTGCGCAATCGTGACGGCTATTTTGACCCCGCTGGTCACCAGCTGGTGCTACAAGCATTTTGAGGGCCAGGGCAACGGCGATAGCAAGGCAACGACCGACAAGGCCGCCGCAGCCGCCTAATGCCAAGCGGCAATCAAAGCTAAAAACTAGCTACGCCACAGGGCGGCCACGGGGGATCCCGTGGCCGCCCTGCAGTTTCTGTAGGGTCTCTGGGGCACTTTATCATGCTAAAACTGGCATAACAGCTAGAGTGAACGTCGTACAAAGGCAAGGAAAAATACCAAACAAATCGGTGAACGGTAGTTGTTTGCGCTCGCATTTCCTGCGGGTTTGTAAAAAAAGCCCTTATGTTATAAAAAAAGAAACATATAACAGCCCTGATGAAGGGGGTGGCTATGCTATCCTTCTCAAACGGGTGAAATCTTGGGTTTTGGGTTGTAGTTCCAAGGTGGACAAACGTTTTTCCTGCACCAACGTGTGGTGAAGAACGGAAGAAGCCGGTAGTGCAAGCCGAAAATTCAAGAATTCAATAAGCAGCGGTGTGAGAGAGCGCCGCATTACACGTAACTAGGAGCGTGGTTACACAATGCAGGAGGCATGGGAAGGCTTCAAGGAAGGCATCTGGACGGGAGAGGTTGACGTCCGAGACTTCATCCAGAAGAATTACACCCCCTACGAGGGCGACGAGTCGTTCCTCGTCGGCCCGACCGAGCGTACCAAGGAGCTGTGGGGCGAGGTTCTCGACCTGCTGCTTAAGGAGCGCGAGCAGGGTGGTGTCCTCGATATGGACACCAAGACCGTCACGGGTATCGTGAGCCACCCCGCTGGCTACATCGATAACGCCCACCGCGAGAAGGAGACCATCGTCGGCCTCCAGACCGACAAGCCGCTCAAGCGCGCGCTGCACGTCAACGGTGGTATCCGCATCGCTTGCCAGGCTGCCAGCCAGCACGGCTACAAGGTCGACGAGAACGTTGTCGAGCGCTACACCTTCGAGCGCAAGACCCACAACGCCGGCGTCTTCGATGTTTACACCCCCGAGATGCGTGCTTGCCGCTCGGCTCACATCATCACCGGTCTGCCCGATGGCTATGGCCGCGGCCGCATCATCGGCGACTACCGTCGTGTCGCCCTGTACGGTGTCGACTACCTGATCAAGGACAAGGAGGCCCAGAAGGCTTCCACCCCGACGGTCATGACCGCCGACAACATCCGCGACCGTGAGGAGCTGCAGGAGCAGATCCGCGCCCTCGGCGAGCTCAAGATGATGGCCGAGACCTATGGTTTCGATATTTCCAACCCTGCTACCAACACGCAGGAGGCCATCCAGTGGATGTACTTCGCCTACCTTGCTGCCGTCAAAGAGCAGAACGGCGCCGCTATGTCCATCGGCCGTACCTCTACGTTCATCGACATCTACGCTGAGCGCGACCTTGCCAACGGTACCTTCACCGAGGAGCAGATCCAGGAGTTCGTGGATCACTTCATCATGAAGCTTCGCATGGTCAAGTTTGCCCGTACCCCCGAGTACCAGGCCCTGTTCACCGGCGACCCGCAGTGGGTCACCGAGTCCATCGGCGGCATGGGTGTCGACGGCCGTACGCTCGTTACCAAGATGAGCTACCGCTACCTGCACACGCTCGAGAACATGGGCACCAGCCCCGAGCCCAACATGACCGTTCTGTGGTCGACCCGTCTGCCCGAGAACTTCAAGAAGTTCTGCGCCAAGACTTCTGTCGCCAGCTCCTCGATCCAGTACGAGAACGACGACCTCATGCGCGTCTATCACGGCGACGACTACGGCATCGCCTGCTGCGTGTCCTCCATGCGCATTGGCAAGGAGATGCAGTTCTTCGGCGCCCGCGCCAACCTGGCCAAGTGCCTGCTGTACGCACTCAACGGCGGTGTTGACGAGGTCTCCAAGAAGCAGGTCGGCCCCAAGTATCGCGCCGTCGAGGGCGATACGCTCGATTACGACGACGTTGTGGCCAAGTACAACGATATGATGAAGTGGCTCGCTGGCGTGTACGTCAACTCGCTGAACATCATTCACTACATGCACGACAAGTATTGCTACGAGCGTATCCAGATGGCTCTGCACGACAAGCACGTGCACCGCTGGTTCGCTACGGGCATCGCTGGCCTTTCCGTCGTGGCTGACTCCCTGTCCGCCATCAAGTACGCCAAGGTCCACCCCGTCCGTGACGAGAACGGCATCATCGTCGACTTCGAGACCGAGGGCGAGTTCCCCAAGTACGGTAACGACGACGACCGCGTCGACCAGATCGCTCACGACGTTGTGCACCAGTTCATGGAGTACATCCGCATGAACGACACCTACCGCAACTCCGTGCCCACGACCTCGGTTCTGACCATTACCTCCAACGTCGTGTACGGTAAGAAGACCGGCTCCACGCCCGACGGCCGCAAGGCTGGCCAGCCGTTCGCCCCGGGTGCTAACCCCATGCACAAGCGCGATAGCCATGGCGCCATCGCTTCGCTGTCTTCGGTTTCCAAGCTCCCGTTCCGCGATGCTCAGGACGGCATCTCCAATACCTTCTCCATC
>DAWBYD010000196.1:0-6086 GCA_052278285.1 Collinsella sp.
CCCTGGTGGCGGCCGACGCCATTACCGGCAGCATCTCCATTGCGCTCGCCGCGCACGAGTCCAAGCGCCTTGCCACGCTCTAGGCTCGGACATGGCTGGCGTACGATAGTCGAACAAGTTAACTCGCCTGCAAGCCACCACAATGGGGACAGCCCCCATTGTGGTGGCTTTTGTTATTTAGGGTCGGAGATTTCGGCTCTATAAATAATGCTTTTGAACTAGGCTACTATAAGATTGTGGTAAACGCTAATATAAGATTATGGCGAATGAAACTATCCGATTATGGTAACAGCGCAATAAGGGGCGTTGATATGGCTGAGTTCATTAACAGGGATTTGCATGAGTTGCTCATTCGCATGGCAGGCTGGTTTCCTGTTGTGTCGTTGACAGGGCCTAGGCAGAGCGGTAAGTCTACGCTGGTTCGGCATACCTTTCCCGACTATTCCTACGTCACGCTTGAGGACCCTCAAACGAGGCGCGCGGCCTTGGAGGATCCGGTGAGTTTTATCCGCAACCGAAAGGGCGGACTCATCATCGATGAGGCGCAATACGCCCCGGATTTGTTTTCAATGATCCAGGTTGTTTCGGATGAGCGGGGAGACGCCGGTCAATACATCCTTACAGGCTCGCAAAACTTTTTGATGATGAAAAGCATCGGGCAGTCTCTTGCCGGGCGAGTCGGGATCTTGAAATTGCTGCCATTATCGTTTCGAGAAGCGGAGAGGGGCCAGCAGGGGCAGCTGGAAGTGGATTTGTTCGCGCTCGAAGGGGGATACCCTCGCCTGCGTTCCGCCGGAATGCCGTCCTTGGTTTATTTTCCCAGCTATATCGATACCTATGTTGAGCGCGATGTTGTGGGCTTGCTTGATGTGCGCAATAAGGCGGAGTTTCATAAGTTTCTGTCCATAATTGCTCAGAGCGTCGGTGCCCTCATCAATATATCCTCGCTTTCTCGAGATACGGGCGTGAGCGTATCGACCATTAAAAGCTGGTTGTCCATCCTGGAGCAGAGCTACCTGACGTTTTCGCTGCAGCCCTATTATGCAAATGCCAAGAAGCGTCTAACTAAAACGCCCAAGCTCTATTTTTACGACACGGGGCTGCTCTGCTACTTGCTCAAAATTGGATCACTGGAGCAACTATTGGAGAGCCCTTATCTGGGGGCCGTTTTCGAAAACCTCATCGTTTCCGAAACGGCGAAGAGCCATCTCAACGTGGGCGAGAATCCCGAGCTGTATTTCTATAGGGACGACAGCAAGCGTGAAATCGATTTGCTCGACTGTACAAACTCAGGGAGTCCCAAGGCTATCGAAATAAAATCATCCAGAACGTATCACGATAAGTACGCCCGCCATCTACAGACTGTATGCGATGAGATCGACATTGCAAAAGATGCGCGCTATGTTGTAGCCCGCGTGGACTCAACGTATGAGTCGAAAGACTGTAGTGTGGTTTCGGCGCGTGATTGGCTTTTACGATAACAAGCTCGGCGTATTAACAACAGCCGCGAAGGGAACCGGCCCCTTTTTGCGGCGGTTTTTGCCTATCTGGTGCGTCTTAGATGCAAGTGAGTAGACTTATTTGGATATGCCGAGCACACCGCGGCAAATGCTCAATAAAACCGCAGGTCAGAGCTGTGGCGTTTTGGGGCGTGCTTGGCCTCCTGCAAAAAGCCTACTCACTTGGTTTTTCTGCTGGAAGACCGCCGTGAGGGAAGGCAGTTCCCTCGTGGCGGCTGACATTTGCCCAGATAAACCCTGCCAAAATAAACCTGTCTACTCTTTGAGCCAGAGCCGACACTAATTCAAATGGCGAAATCAAAGGGCGTTCTCCGTATGGAGGGCGCCCTTTTTTATCGTGGGATGTTTTGCGTGGCAGTCATAAGGCCCAGACGGTTGCTGACGCCGAGCTTGCGATAGATGGCGTTGACGTGCTTCTTGACGGTTGACTCGCTTATGAATAGCTCGTTTGCCATCTGTTTGTTCGTTTTGCCATCGAGCATGAGCCGCATGACTTCGGCTTCGCGCGGCTGGATATTGTGTTCTGCAATGAAAGCATTCAGCTGGTTTGTATCTTCTGTCTTGGTGAGTTTAATGCCCCGAGGATAGAGGTTGGCGAGCGCGAGGCTCGCGTGCCGAGCGACTTCGAGCAGGATTGCGAGCTCGGTGTCGGTGAAGTCTCCGGCCGTGCGTTCGCGAAACAGGGTGATGCTTCCTAGCGGGCTGTCGTTGTGCGCGAGCGTGGCCGTACAGCCAAAGTAGACGCCCTGTGGTTCCATCCATTTGCGATAGATGGGCGTGGCATCGCGTCGCTCGACGTCGACGAGGTCGAGGTCGCGGTAGACGCCAACCTTATGTAGGTCAAAGCTCCATGTTGTATAGTCCATCGCGGCGTAGCGGTTGTAGTAGTCGCTCAGCGCGCGGTCGTCCATTCCGCTGCTTGCAGGGTGGACGTAGCGTGGGACATCACTGCCCGCCGCCTCGATCAGGTCGAACATGGCGATCCGATGAGGCACGAGTCCTGTCGTTCCCTCGAGGGTCTCCTTTTGCAGCTTATCGACACCGTGTGATGCGTGGATCGCGAGCGCGAGCTCGTTGAGGGCGGTCCAGGTCGTACTGTCCAGCTCAATAGTCTGCTGTTTATTGCATGGGGGCATAGGGCGTCCTTTCCATTGTGGAACCCAGTATGTCATGTTCTCGGCCTGAATAGAACTTTAGGTCAGCGAATGGTATACCGTCGGTTGCTGAAAGGGGCTCGAGGGACCATTGAGGACATCTGGACGCGGCTGCATTATGGTCTCGTCAAGCAAAAGCACCGAGATTTAGGAGCTTGAAATGAAGACCATCTACGAGAGTGAATCCACGCCTAAGAAGGACGGGTTCTATATGCCAGGCGAGTATGAGGAGCAGGAGCGCACCTGGATTCTGTGGCCGCACCGCTCCGACGTGTGGCGCTGCGGCGCCAAGCCGGCGCAGAAGGTCTTCACCGAGATCATTAAGACCGTTGCACGCTTTCAGCCCATCACGGTAGGCGTCAACACCGAAGACTTCCCCGCGGTGTGCGAGATCTTCGACGGTGTTGAGAACGTGCGCGTTATCCACATGGAGTACAACGACAGCTGGATTCGCGACCCCGGCCCGGCGTTCCTCGTTAATGACAATGGGGAGGTGGCCCTTTCGCACTTCCACTTTAATGCTTACGGCGGTTTCATTGACGGTCTGTACTTCCCGTGGGACAAGGATGCTTCCATTGGCCTGCAGGTGGCACAGCTTGAGCAGGTTAACCGTTATCGTCCCGAGGACTACATCCTCGAGGGTGGCTCGTTCAACTGTGATGGTCAAGGCACCGTCGTGACCACCGAGATGTGTCTGCTCAACGAGGACCGCAACCCGCAGTACGCCAAGGAGCAGATTGAGGAGAAGCTCTCTGAGTATCTCGGTATCGAAAAGGTTATCTGGATCAAGGACGGTATCGATCCGTACGAAACGAACGGTCATGTGGACGACGTCGCATGCTTTAGTGCGCCCGGCGAGGTCTGCTGCATGTGGACCGATGATCCCAACCATAAGTTCTACAAGGAGTGCCAGGAGGCGTACAAGACGCTCTCCGAGTCCACGGATGCCAAGGGTCGCAAGCTCAAGATCCACAAGGTGATCATGCCTGCGACTTCGGTATATATGACCGAAGAGGAGGCCAGCACGATTGATCCCGTCGAGGGCGTGCTGCCGCGTACCCCCGAGGACGCCTTCGAGCCGAGCTATCTCAATTTCCTGCCCATCAACGGAGCGGTGCTTGTGCCGCAGTTCGGTGACCCCAACGACGCCCAGGCGCTCAAGGATATCCAGGCTGCTTATCCGGACCGTGAAGTCATCGGTATCATGACTCGCGAGGTTATCTACGGCGGCGGCAACATCCACTGCATCACCCAGCAGCAGCCCAAGGCGCGCCACAAGTAGTAGCTCCTTGGTAAACAGGGTTTGATTATCCGTAAATGAAAGTCCGCCGGCTTCAATGGCCGGCGGGCTTTTTGTGTGGCGGCTTGGGCGTTTGCCCAGATAAAACCTACCAAAATAAACCTGTCCCTTTTTGGCAGGTGGTTTCAGCTGAACGGCGGGCCGTGCGGCTTGGGTGTGCGGGCTCACAATCTGGGGAAACCAAACAGATTGGGGGGCTTGTATGATCGACTCGAAGGGAAACGTGCGACCCGAGGGCATGTTTAACAGGGCACACCTGGCCCCCGAAGCCCCGCGCGCATACGATGCGCTACTCGAGTGCGTGCTCAACGGGCAGAAGGGCTGCGAGGTTTCGGCGCGTGCGGGTATGGATACGATCAAGGCGCTCGTATAGCTTTACGCTTTCGGATGTGACACATAGGACTGCATGCGCCGCTCCCGGCTATATTGCCTCCGAGTGCTTTAGCTCATGGAGATAGCCAGCATCAGCGATTTCGAGAGCTTGGCGGCGTCCACGAATGCCCCGGTGTTTACACCTCAGACGGACGACTTTGGACTCGCGGTCCATATCTTCAAGATGCTCAATCGCGGAATTCATCCGTACAGTTCTGGCGAGCTGGACCTAGAATTTTTGACCTAGACGACGACACGCCGCCCGCTCCATCACTCAATAGCTGCGTGTGCAACGGGCGCAGCCCCTTTGCAGGGACGTTAATCGGATATATTGTCCCTAGTTACGCTCTTGCGATCAATGACTTTGGCCACCTTATGGGCGAGGCTTTCCGCCGGTCGCTCTTTGGCAAAGCGCATGAGCGCCTTGATGCGCGCACATGGGCGCGCCTGCTCGACCTGTATCTGTCTGAGACGGTTGAGTGTCCGCGCGGTCATCTATATCACGCTTCGCAGGATGAATGTCCCTATTGTCGAGGAGAGCGCGCTCTGTTAGCTCGTTTTGGCTGATTGGTTTGGGCCGTCTTGGAGAAAGCCCGCAAGGCGGCGTGCAGGTTAATCCTGCGTGTCGCCTCCGTACATGTAGACGATAAAGCCGTCGCCGGTGTCTTGGCTGTGATCTTCCAGGATGCGTTTCATATTGAGGTGCTCGTAGAACTGCCAGTCGGAGTTGCAGTCGCTCATCAGGAAGAACTTGGTGCAGCCTGCCTTGGCGAGCTCGGCGCGCGCAAGGTCGATGAGCTCGCGGCCGAGTCCCTTGCCCTGCCACTCGGGCACGATGATGATCAGGTTGAGCTGGCCCTGGGCATACTCGTTGCCCGTGGCGGCAAAGCGGGCGGCCGTGGCCTTTTCACGACTGTCGCCAAAGAGCGAGCCCGCGAGCTTGGCATCGGCGGGCTTTGCCATCTCGGTTGCCTGGGCGAGCATCTCGTCGTAGCAGGGCTCCCACGTGGGATTGGTGCGCGGCTTGCCGTCCTCGAAGATGCCGATACAGCAGGCGGCGATAGTGCGGCCCTCGGCCTCGGCGACGAGTGCGATGGGGGAGCGCTGCAGCTGCATAGCGATGTTAAAGCGCGCGCAGAAATCGGCGGCTTCGACGTCGCCGCGGTTGCGTAGTGTGTTGCACCACAGCTGGTTGTAAATGGCGGCGATGCCGGTCAGGTCATCGAGCGTGGCGGCGCGCAGAGTTACGTTGTCAAGGCTCATGGAGGCTCCTTCCAGGTTGGGTCAGGCCATCTCTGAGTGTGACATGGACGCAGAACTGCCGTATCGACCATTCGGCAGACGACCCTCGATCCCTCGGGGACGGAGGGCCCTAAGAAGGAATGAGGGTGGATTTTCGGACACTTGCTCAATGAGAGTGGATAATCTCCCACTTTCGCTCGAAAAGCAGGCCACAAAAACGGGAGATTATCCACTCTCATTCTGGGTAGTCGTTTAAGAATGTCCCCAACGACTACCCCAAAAGGAGCGTCCCCAAGTGCCAGCTTTGGCAACGACGCTGGTAGAAAAACGTCAGCGAAAACCCGCCAGAGCGAGTAAGGTGCCTTGAAGCGAGGCGGCATTGACCTTTTGGTCATGCCGTCGAAGCTGAAAGGCAGATTGCCGCTCAGGCGGGTTTGCAGCGTCGGCCGGTTACGGCGTATGGAAAAACGCCGTGACCTACACCCGCAACGCGGTATC
>DAWBYD010000197.1:0-8320 GCA_052278285.1 Collinsella sp.
AGCTCGAAGGAGAACTCGCCTTCCTTGAGGTCGCGCCCGGTCAGGACCTTGGTCGCCGTGATCTGATCAGTAACACTGAAGCTCTTGGGCGTCACGTTATAGGCGTTCTCAAAGATCGCCTTCTCGACGTTCTGCAGCTTATGCTCCACGCTGAGGGTACCGTCGCCGTTGTCCTTGACGATGGTCACAATAGTGTACTCAGCGGTGCTGTAAGTAATGCCGTTTTCGGTGGCGCCGGCCTTGGTCTCGCGCAGCGTGTAGGTGTGCTCGCCAGCCGCGGTGTAGGTGACGGGGTCCATCACGATCTTGCCGTCGGCATTGTTGGTGCCGGTGGAGACCGCGCTATTGCCCTCGACGAGCTCGAAACGGAACTCGCCGGCCTTGAGGTCGCGCCCGGTCAGTGACTTGGTCGCCTTGATCAGGTCGGTGACGCTGGAGTCCTTGGAGCCAGGCCTGTAGGAGTTGGTGAACTTCGCCTCGTCGGCGCCCTTCAGCTTGTGCTCTACGCCAAGCGTGCCGTCGCCGTTGTCCTTGACGGCGGTCTCTATGGTGTAGGTCTTGCCGTCGTAAGTGATGCCGTTATTGGCGTCGCCCGGGACCTCGCGCAGCGTGTAGGTGTGCTTGCCGGCCTTGGTGTACTCAATGGTGCTCATCGTGATTTTGCCGTCGGCGGCATTCTTGCCGGTGGCGACGACCTCGGCGCCCTCGCCCTCGACGAGCTCGAAGGAGAACTCGTCGGCAGCAAGCTCGCGCCCGGTCAGGACCTTGGTCGCGGTGATCTGGTCGGTGACACGAGACTCGATAGGCGTCACGTTATAGGCATTGGTGAACGTAAATGCCGCATCGCCGTCCGGCTTGCGGGATACGCGCAGATTACCCTTGCTGTCATCGGTCACGGTGTAGGAAACCGTACGCGGAGGCTTGGCGTCGTTGGTCACGCCAGCGACCTCGCCGGACTCGGTCACGGTGTAGGTAAAGGTGTGCTCGCGCTTCTCGGGCTTCTCGCCCAGAGCCTTGTTAAGGTCGTCGAGCGTAAAGGTGATCTTGCCAAAGTCGACCTTGCCCTTGGCATCATTGGTCACGCTCGCGTTCGCGGGCATGGGTGCGCCCTCTTCACCGGTCACGGTAAAGGTGAACTTGCCGGCAATGTCAGCCGGGGTCAGGCCATTAGGAACCTGCAGATTCTTCTTGCCCACAAGCGATGCCTCGGCAGGCGCGGCAGTGTAGGTGTTCACGAACTCGTTGCCGGCATCGCCGTAGACAGCCGTCGCCGTCAGGGTACCATCGCCGTTGTCGACAACGGTTACACATGCGTCAATTGCCGACACGGTGGCGCTCACGCCCGCATGCAGCTTGCCGGTCTGCTCGGCAGCAATGTAATGAATGGTCCACGTCGATTTGTCTGAGCTAGCATCAAGCGATGCCTTGCCTTCCTCGACCAGCTTGGCGAGCGACTTGGTCGTGTACGTCAGCGGACCGAACTCAACCTTGCCACCCTTGTTGGTTGCATTCAACAGAACCTCGTCGTGCCCCGCATAGCTCAGTGCAAACTTGAATTCGTCATCGGCCATCGGACGCCCTGAGAGCGTCTTGGTAGCCTCAAGAGTCAGCGGGGTTTCCGTCTTGGCGCTATAAGTGTTCTTGAACTCGCGCTCGCCCGAGATCTTTTCAACGTCAGCCTTAAGCCCACCCGTGGCCTCAACCGTCACGGTCACTTTGAACGTGGCAACGTTATCGCTGTAGGTGATGCCACCGGCGTCGCCCTTGACCTCGCGGACCTCATAGGTGTACTCGCCCGGCTTGTTGAAGGTGATCTCGCCGAAGTCAATGGCAGCCTTGCCCTTGCCGTCCGGGTCGGGTTTGTGCACGGTCGCGTCCGTGGATGCAGGCATCGGAGCGTCATTCTTGGGCGTCGCGGAGAGCTCAAACTTAAACTCATCCGTATCCGTCCAGTCGCGGCCCTCGAGCGCCTTGGTCAGGCCAAAGCTCGTCTTGGTATCCACCGTTGCCGGCGTCACGTTAAAGCTGATCTTGCCGTTGTTGCCCAGGTGAACGTCAACCTCCGTGGCGTCCGACTTGGCAGACGTGTTGTTCCACTTGGGATTGAGCACGTCGGCCGCGGTACCAGTAGGGTTGCCGCCCACGAGTTCCTTGGTGGTATGAAGTTCGTCAATAAAGGCTAGTCGCGCGGTTCCCTCACTAAACGACAGGTTGCCGCTCGCATCGCGCACGATTGCGCCCTCAAACTGCGCGGCATGTCCACCGGTAAACTCAATAATAGCTGTGCGGGGCTCGACCTTACTGTCTGTTCCTTTCGCCTCGAACTCATCCTTGTAGTAATAGATGCCCTCGGCAGCCAGCGAGCCCGTCGCAGGCGTTGTGCAGTTCTTATCCACATAAATGGGAGTCTGCTTCTGGAAATAGTAATAACGGTTGGAATCGGCGGGCGCAAAGTGCGCAATCGTATCGCCCAGCGTGCCGCCATTCCACTTGTTCGCGTAGAAGTTAACGGTCTTGGAGCCGTCCTCCGCGGTGATCGTATTGCTCTTGATGTAGTCCTTAAGCCCCACTACCTGCTCAGGCGTAAACAGATTATCGAGCGCGTCTTTCTTAACGCTCGAGGTGTAGTTCACCTGGATGGGCTCAGTATTGTCGACCGTAAGAACACCATCGGTGATCTTAAATTGGCGCAGCGGAATCAGCGACGCGGGAATCTTGACTGTTACGATATCGCCGGTCTGAGGCTTGCCTTCTTCGGCATGCTGAACGGTGATGACCAGGTTCGCGGCGGCACCAGTAAATGTATAGGTATCGACGTTGCCTTCGGTCTTCATTTTCAGATCGTCAAACGTCTCGCCGTTGTACACGACAGATGTAAAGTTGTCGACCTGCATAAAGTCACCCAGCTTATCGGTGAACGTAATGTAGCCGGACTCATGCTCGCCATAACCGCCATGGACCTCTGTCGGGTAACCAGCCTGGATAATGCTTCCCGAGATCTCTTCGAAGATCTTCTCGAGCTCGTCGGCGCTGGTTGCCGACTTGTAGTAATCGGAGTTTTCCGCACGTGTGCCATAGTCGATGACCCACTTTTCACGGCGGCCCTCATAAGTAATGCTTGACGAGGCGCTCGGATAGTTGCTCGACACAGCATGCATGAACTTATTCTCTCTGCTTGTGCCTTCAGCCGTGGGGACGGCACTGGGGTTTACGCCGCTAAAGATACCGATCGTATAAATGTCGGCACCTTTATCCTTGATCTTCTTGGCGGCGTTGACGGCGCTATTTGCCACCTCGTTCTCAAAGTCGCTGTAACTCGTAGGCGAGCCATCGGTGAAGAAGACGACGATCTTCTTGGCGTCGGCGCGACCAAGCGAAAATTGCTCATCAGCCAGCTCCAAGCCATAGTCGGCGCGCGTGGAACCGTCAGGACTGATAGAGTTGACCGTGCTCTTTAGGCTCTCCGCACCTTTGTCCTTGCAGGGCGTCAGATTCTTCATGGTCTGCGAATAGTTGCAGGTGGGTCCCCACCAACCATCGCGATATGTTTTGTTGCCAACCTCAGTAGTCTTATCGCCTGCAAACTTAACGATGGCAACCTGATGCTGTTTGGATTCATCTGTGATGCTTTGGTTTTGCGTGGCGATGGTGTCAATAAAGCGATTGGCGGCCGTCTTCAGCGCATCGATGCGCTTGGTGGAGCCTCCGTCGCCCATAGGATCACTCATCGAGCCAGAAGCATCCAACACCATCACAATATCGAGCGGTTTTCCGGAAATCGTCGTATCGGATGTCGAAGAGATGGCCGACAACGTGGTCAGGAAATCCGAATCTCCGTTCTCGACCGCCTTGACCGTCTTGTCGGTCCAGATTCGGCCGACGTTTTGAGTTGTTACTTCTTTGCCGTCATAGCCGCCGGCCCAGAACTTCCAGTGGTTGCTGGTGTCGGGGTCGACGACCGTCCCGGTCGCTGTCGGTCCGTCCATTCCTGTGCTGGACCTGGCGTTGGCCTCGGGCAGCATGGCAAATGCTGCAGCCGGCAACACCAGCACCACGGCCAGTATCACCGCCAAGAGACCCCTCGTGTACTTACTCATCGCGTCTCCCTTCTCGCGGTCTCAGACCTTGCAACAGCCTAAAGTTACGAAATGAGACACAATTTGGGCAGGTGACACATGTTCCAGATTCTGTTTTGGGCGTGAGACAAATGTCTCACCAAAGTTGAGACACGGCGTTTTCGCAGGAAAACAAGTGCGACTCGGTGCCATCAGGCAAAAATGATCCGCTTTCCTCCTTCCCGGGGGATCAATTGGTGGTGCTCGCCACGAAACTGGCCCATCTACTACGTTTGACCCGATACCCCTGACCATAGCCGCGTTTCATGAAAAACCGCGGGCAATTTACCTGCGGTTTTGTTTTTGCGTTGTTCGCCATGGTTGAGGGTAGCAGCCTAAACGTAGTAGATGGGCCCATTTCGTGGCAAACGGGTCACGTGGCAGCCCTCGCAAGGCCAAAATGACCCGTTTTCCTCCGTCCCCGGGAGATCAAGGGCTGTTACGGATATGGTGCCATTTCAAAACTATGCCGGATTACGGGGCTAAAGTCGGGACCCTCATCCATACCCTCATTTTTTGAAAAACGGCAGGCTATCTACCTGCGGTTTTGTTTTTGCGATTTTCGGTATGGCCGAGGGTCCGCTATCCAGCCCCGTAATCCGGCATAGTTTTGTTCGTGGCGGCCCAACCGCGCGTTTAAGCGCGGGGCCGGTGGCGCAATTTTGCCCCACCGGCCCCTATCCCGGCTCTATTCCAGCGCTATTCCGGCTTGGTTTCTACCGTGGGAGTCTTGTCCGCCGCAACCGGAGTGCGGGCGGTGTCCATGCTCAGGCAGTGTTTAGGACAGCTTTCGATGCACTCGCCGCACACCACACAGGCATACGGGTCGATCGACCACGTTCCGCCCTTGCGATCGACCGCGAGTGCGCCCGCCGGGCAGCGGCGCGCGCACATGCCACAGCAGATGCACACGTTCATGTCGTTAACGATATGCCCGCGCAGGCGCTCGGGTGCCACGAGCTTCTCCTGCGGATAGCACACCGTTACCGGCTGCTTGACCATAGAACCCAAGGCCGTCTTGGCAAATGTCAGCAAACTCATGCCGCGCCTACCTTTCCGTGCAGCTAATGCAGGGGTCGATGGTCAGGATAATCATGGGCACGTTGGCAAGGAGTACGCCCTGCAGCGCATGCGTCAGACCCGCCAAGTTCTGCGACGTCGGCGTGCGCACGCGGAAACGGTCCAGGTTCTTGGTGCCGTTGCCGCGCACATAGTAATACGCCTCGCCGCGCGGCTGCTCAATCACAACCTCGCCGCGCGCGCCGTCGGCCGGTGTGAGCTTGGTACGCCCGCCGATGCCGTCGTGCGGAATCTTGCCGACAAGCTCCTTGATAATGTCCATGGCCTGCGTGACCTCGGCGCAACGCACCTGGCAGCGGGCATAGCAATCGCCATCGGTAGCAACGATGGGCTCAAACGCGGCCAGATCCGCATAGGCGCCGTCGCCGAACATGCGCACGTCGTAATCCACGCCCGAGGCGCGGCCGAACGGGCCGACCATCGACAGATCCAGCGCGTCTTTCTTGCTGATCACGCCCACGCCATGCAGGCGCTCGCCGCAGCTGTTGTCGTCCAAAAACGTATGCACCAGGGCCTCGTAGTCGGGGCGCATGGCGTCGAGCGTCTGGACAATGCCCGCCAGCTCGGAGTCCTCAATGTCGTGCTTAAGGCCGCCGATCTCGTTAATCGAAAGGATCACGCGGCCGCCGCAGGTGCTCTCGAAGATCTTGAGAATCTGCTCGCGCAGGGTCCACGACCGATAGAACAGCGCCTCGAAGCCAAAGGCATCGGCGAGCAGGCCCAGCCACAGCAGGTGCGAGTGAATGCGCGAAAGCTCGTGCAAAATGGTACGGATATACTGCACGCGGCCAGGCACCTCGATGTCGAGCATGCGCTCGCAGGCGCTGGCATAGCCGCAGCTGTGGCCCACGGCGCAGATGCCGCAGATGCGCTCGGCGATGTAGCCAAACTGGTGCATGTCGCGCTTTTCGGTGAGCTTCTCGAGTCCGCGGTGCACAAAGCCGATCTGCGGAATTGCCTCGAGAACGCGGTCGTCCTCAATCACCAGGTCCAGATGAAGCGGCTCGGGCAGCACCGGGTGCTGCGGGCCAAACGGAATGACGGAGCGATGTGCCATGGGCCTTACGCCTCCTTTTTCTGCTTGTCGCGGGCGGCCTTGGCGGCAAGCGCCGCGCGGACCTTGGCTGCTTTCTCGGGATCCATGGCAGCGAGCTTTGCCTCCATCTCGGCAGCCTTGAGCGCGGCCTTCGCAGCGGCATCGTCATGCTGGGCATCGGAGCCGGCAGCCGCAGCGGGCTGAGCGACGGCAGCGCCCGCAGCGCCCTCCCCTGCAGCAGCCGCAGCGGCGGCCTTTTCGGCCGCGGCCTTGCGCGCCTTGGCCTCGGCGGCGGCACGGACCTTCATGGCCTTCTCGCGCGCGGCCTTCACCTCAGGCGTGATAACGCTCATGGGCTCGGCAGTCGAAACCTGGTAGAAAAAGCCCTTAAAGTCGATCTGCATGTCGGTGATGGCAAGACCAAACAGGTCATGCGCCTCGTTCTCAAACGGGAATACCGCCGGATAATACGAGCTGATGGACGGAATCTCCTGATACTGATCAATTCCCTCAACCACCAGGTTCTCGATCGCATAGCTGCCGTCCTGCGCAATATGCTCCTGAGCAGCACGAACGTTGATAAACGTATAGACCAAGCGATACGAGCCGTCGTCGACGTTGCGCTCAGCGTGCATTTGCACAAAGCGCGCGCCGACGCCCTTAAGCGCCTGGACATGCGACAGGAGCTCCTCGATCCCGACGGTGGTATAGATAGCCTTGTGCATTACTCGGCCTCCTTTGCAGCGGCGGTCGCGTCGCCGGCCTCCGCAGCAGCCACAAACCCGTCCTCGCCCAGCTCAACGCCACCGTCCCAGGTAGCGGCACCGCCCACGGTAAGCGGATCACCGCCGGCGCGCATCACGGCCTCCTTCTGGTCCAGGATGCCGCACGCCTCCACGATGGCATCGATCACCGTCTCGGGACGAATGGCGCACCCGGGCGCGTACACGTCCACGGGAATCGCGCGGTCCACGCCGCCGATCACGTTATAGGCATCGCGGAACACGCCGCCCGAACACGCGCAGATGCCGCACGCCACCACGCACTTGGGCTCGAGCATCTGGTTGTAGATCTGGCGCACGACAGGCAGGTTCTGCGCGTTGACCGACCCCGTCACCAAAAAGATATCCGCATGCTTGGGGTTGCCGGTGTTGACCACGCCAAAGCGCTCCGCATCGAACAGCGGCGTGAGCGAGGCCAGCACCTCGATATCGCATCCGTTGCAGCTCGAACCGTCGTAATGAATAACCCACGGCGAGCGCGACATTTTATGATCCATGGATGCCGCCTCCTAAATAAATACGTCGACGAGGATGGGCATAAGGTTAAGCAGGCCAAACACCAGCGCCACGCCCCATCCGAGCCTAAAGCAGCTGCGCCAGGTGCTACGTGCGAAGGTGTTGTCGATCAGGACCTCGACAAAATACGTCGCGGTCATCACGACCAGGGCTACGACCCAGCTCACGGGGTTGTCCCAAACAAAGAACATGCCCACCCACATCAAAAACAGCACGGTCTCGCACCAGTGCATAAGGGTCATCTTGGCCAGCGTGCCGCCGCTCATCTCGGTGGCGACGCCCTGGACAATCTCCTGATGCGCGTGATGCGAGTACGAAAGGTCAAACGGCGACTTGCGCAGCTTGATGGTAAGCACCGCGAGCAGCGCCAGGAAAATGGGCGCGCTGTACACGATGATGGGGGCCGACTGCCCCGTCACGGCGATGGAATCAAAGCTGTCGGTGGCAAGGTACAGGCCCACGCTCATCAGCAGAACGGCGGGCTCGTAACTCATAACCTGCAGCAACTCACGATCGGCGCCAACCTGGGCAAACGGGCTTTGCGTCGAGGCGGACGCCAACACCACAAAGATCGCGGCTAGCGTAACCATAAAGGCGCACAGCAGCGTGTTGGAGCCCGACACAAAGATGCCGCCGCCCACGACGGTAAAGATGAGCGCGCACGCCATGTAGGTATCGTCCATGGTGTTTACGCTGGCGGGAGCCTTGCGCAGCAGCTTGGCAACGTCGTAGAAGGGCTGCAGCAGGCGCGGACCCACACGGCCCTGCATGCGGGCCGAAAGCTTGCGGTC
>DAWBYD010000198.1:0-3529 GCA_052278285.1 Collinsella sp.
GGACCTCGATACGCTTGGGGGCGAGCTTTGCGGCCGCGCCCACCGTGGTGGTGACGACGTCGATGCGCTCGGACAGGCGCTCGACCACGCGCTCGGCGATGGTAAGGGTGTCTTGCGCGGCCGTGGTCACGCCGCCAAAGAGCACGTGATTCCAGGGATAGTCGTCAAACGTTGCGATCTTGAGACCCGCCGGCAGCGAGGGACCAAGCTGCGCCAGCGCCTCGGTCAGACGCAGGAAAACCAGGCCGTTGACGGCAATGAGGCCGAGCTTTTTGCCTGCATAGCCGCGGATGGTCTCGTCCAAGCGACCGACGCCCGTGGCGCCACCGTCGGCCAGGGTGACGACCTCGCCCGCAAGGCCGCGGCGCGAAAGCTCGTCGGCAAAGGCCTCGGCGCGCTCTCGACGCACGGGGCTGTCGTCGCTTGCCTCGGTGAGCAGGCACAGACGCTCGCTGCCCGCAGCTGCCAAGGCGTCTACCAAGCCGGCGACCAGCTCACGGTTGTTAGATGTCACCAGGTCAACACCGCCGTCGGCAACGTCGCGGTCGAGCAGCACGACGGGCAGACGTCCCGCTGCCGCGGCGATCGCCTCGTCATTGCCTCCGCAGGTGTTGACGACCAGGCCGTCCACGCCGGCATCGATAAGTCTGGTGAGCGACTCCGTTTCCTTAGCGGGGGCGGTGCCGCTAATGGCCGTCATGAGCGAGCAGCCGCGCGCCGCGGCGCTGGCGGAAAGGCCCTCGAGCATGGCGCTCGAGAACGGGTTGGCGATGTCAGCCAGAATCACACCGATGAGGTTCGTACGCGAGCTGCGCAGATTGCGCGCGGCGGCACGTGGGCGATAGCCGGTGCGCTCGATAACTGCCGCGATGCGAGCACGGGTCTCCTCGGTCATTTGCCCGGGGCGGTTGTTGAGATAGCGCGAGACCGTGGCCGGGCTCACGCCCGCCTCGGCGGCAATGTCCTTGATTCTCATCTGCGCCATAGCGCACCCCGTTTCCCAATTGTCGGCGATCTGAGCCATTTTAGGCATTTTTTTAAAAATCTCGGTTGCAAAACGCTGTAGGTGAGTATACTACAACTCGAAACGAAACCGATTTCGTAAACCGATTTCGGCAAGCGTTGGCACGCAGGTGCAAAGACGCACCCTACCGTCTTGGCACCTGCGTGCCAACGCCATATCAAAGGTGTACGCACGAGTAAAAGGAGCTGCGCGACCATGGGTAAAACGGTTCTTACCTTCGGCGAGATCATGATGAGACTCTCACCCAAAGACCACCTGCGTATTGAGCAGGCAACCGAGTTTGACGTCCGCTACGGCGGCGCCGAGGCCAACACTGCGCTTTCCCTGGCCTACCAGGGCGACAAGGCCGCTTACGTCTCCGTTGTCCCGGCCAACCGTCTGGGCGAGTGCGCCCTGCGTTCGCTGAAGGCCTACGACGTCGACACCACGCGCGTCGTGCGTCAGGGCGACCGCCTTGGCTCCTATGTGTTTGAGGTCGGTGCCTCGCAGCGCGGCAACGGTTGCGTCTACGACCGCAAGTACTCTGCCATCAACATGGCCAAGCGCGACGTCTTTGACTGGGACGAGATCCTCAAGGGCATCGATGTCTTCTATTTCTCCGGCGTGACCCCCGCCGTCTCCGATGAGATGGCCGCCGCCTGCAAGGATGCGCTCGCCGCCTGCCGCGCCAAGGGCATCACCACCGTGTGTGACGTGAACTATCGCGGCAAGATGTGGTCGCCCGAGAAGTCGCAGGCCACCATGAGGAAACTCCTGCCGCTCGTCGACATCTGCATCGCCAACGACGAGGATGCGCCTGCTGGCCTCGGTATGACCTGCGTCTCTGGCTCCCTTGCCCACGGCATCGAGGAGCGCGACACCTATGTCGAGATGGCCCGTCAGATCTGCGCCGAGTACGGCTGCAAGAAGGTCGCCTCGGTCGTCCGCAACATCTCCTGCGTCGAGCGCTCCATCTGGATGGGCATGCTCTTTGACGCCGAGAGCGGCGAGCACTGGTTCTCCCCTGCTCACGATGTACACGTGCTCGAGGGCGTTGCCGCTGGCGACGCTTTCACCGCCGGCCTCGTCCATGCCCTCATCAACGACTTTGACCCGCAGGCTGCCGTCAACTACGCCGTCGCGGCCTCGATCCTCAAGCTCACCATCAAGGGCGATTCCAACTTGGTGACCGCAGACGAGATCGCAGCCGTGGCATCAGCCGCCGACGGTGGCACTCGCGTCGCACGCTAGTCCGTCTCCATTCCGCGGGCTGCAGCTTTCCAATCCCATACCCCTGCGGCCCGCTCCCCGATTCCTCCGGTCGGGCAAAACCACCAGTCCCATTCCGGTTTTGTCTGGCATTCCCTACATGACTGGTCGAGCAGCCGGTTTTGGAATTGCTTGAACCCCAAGCAGTGCCTCCGATAACCAATCCAAAATCGGCTCCTGACCAGCACATTTGGTAATCACGCGCCCATGCGCGCCACACATCGAAAGGAACATCATGTTCGATCAGTTCTACACCACGCTTGAGTCCCTGGGCATCGTGCCGGTCGTTGTGCTCGACAAGGTCGAGGACGCCGCCCCGCTCGCCCACGCTCTTATGGCAGCTGGCATGAAGTCCGCCGAGGTCACCTTCCGCACCGCCTGCGCCGCCGAGTGCATCGCCGCTATGGCCGAGGCCGAGCCCGAGATGTGCGTTGGCGCCGGCACTGTCCTGACCGTCGAGCAGGTTGAGCAGGCCCGCGCCGCCGGTGCCAAGTTCATCGTCTCCCCGGGTTACAACGAGGACGTCGTGAAGCATTGCATCGACATCGAGCTGCCCGTCCTTCCCGGCACCGTGACCCCCTCCGAGGTCACCGCAGCCGAGAACCTGGGCCTCAAGGTCACCAAGTTCTTCCCCGCGTCCCAGTATGGCGGCCTGAACACCATCAAGGCCCTCGCCGCTCCGTTTGTCGGTCACCGCTTTATGCCTACCGGCGGCGTGAGCACCGCCAACGTCGAGGAGTACTTGAGCTCCTCCGCCATCATCGCCTGCGGTGGCACCTGGATGGTCAAGCCGGCCCTGTTTGCCGACGGCGACTTCTCCAAGGTCGAGCAGATCGCCCGCGAGGCCATGGACGTCGTCAAGAAGGTCCGCGGCTAGGTTTAGCTCTCTATCGTGAAAGGGGGCGTGCCCTAGACCTCGCCCCCTTTCTTTTAAAGCGGCTCGGAAGCGCGCCGTTTCCGTCACGAACAAGAACCAAAACCGTCTTGTATGCTGATAGAACGTGACGGAAGCGACACGCCCCCGAGCCGCTTTGTATAATCGGCTGGCAGTCGCGCTCAACTGAGCCACTTCGGTAAAAGCCGAGCCATCAAAACAGCTGCGGCGCCGTCTGGAGGAATGGACCTTTGCTTCCGGTCTTTTCCTCCAAGCGGCACCGCATCTTTGTGCCCCGGTCACACCCCAACGCAGTTGCGGGGGATTAAAGGGAGGTAGAGGCACACAGGTGAGCAGAACCAAAAAAATATAAAAACAATAAA
>DAWBYD010000199.1:0-10840 GCA_052278285.1 Collinsella sp.
ATCACGGTGGCCATCGACCGCAAGATGCGGAAGGCCTTCCTGGTGACGTTTGAGAAGGTCGACGCGAACTTCCGCGAGATCTTCGCTATGCTCTTCCCGGGCGGCCAGGCTCATCTGGAGATGCCCGATCCCGCGCATCCTGCCGAGACGGGTATCGAGGTCGTGGCGCAGCCGCGCGGCAAGCGCATCACCAAGATGATGCTCATGTCGGGCGGCGAGAAGAGTCTGACGGCGCTCGCCCTGCTCTTTGCCGTGTATCGCACGCGCACGGTGCCGTTCTATGTGCTGGACGAGGTCGAGGCGGCACTCGATGACGCCAACCTGTCCAAGCTTATCGGCGCGCTCGATGTGTTGCGTTCCGATACGCAGCTCTTGGTTATCTCGCATCAGCGCCGTACTATGGAGGACGCTGACGTCCTCTATGGCGTCTCGATGCAAGCCGACGGCGTCAGTCGCGTCGTCTCGCAAAAACTCGATCGCGAAACCGGAAAGGTCGTGAATGCATAATGGGATTCTTCGATGCTCTCTCGCGCGGACTTGAGCGAAGCCGCGAGGCCCTCAACGAGGTCTTCTACTTTGGCGGTGAGGTTGACGAGGATTTTTGGGAGGACCTGGAGGACACCCTCGTCATGGGTGACATGGGTGCCGAGATCGCCATTCAGGTCTCCGATGACCTGCGCGATGCCGCGGCCAAGAAGAACCTCAAGACCGCTCCACAGCTTCGCCGTGCCCTGGCCGAGCAGCTTGAGCAGCACTTTGTGCCCATCGAGCGCGATCCGTTCTCCGATACGCCGAGCTGCGTGCTGTTTGTGGGCATTAACGGTGCCGGCAAGACCACGACGGTCGGTAAGATCGCGAGCGCCATGGCCGCCCGCGGCAAGAACGTCGTGATCGGTTCGGCCGATACCTTCCGTGCTGCCGCTATCGAGCAGCTCGATGTGTGGGGCCGGCGCACTGGCGTCCCCGTCATCAAGCGCGACCGCGGCTCCGACCCGGCAAGTGTTTGCTACGACGTGCTCGACGAGGCCGACAAGCGCGGCAGCGACCTGGTGCTTATCGATACCGCCGGCCGTCTGCACACGAGCCCTGAGCTCATGCGCGAGCTTGCCAAGGTGGTCAATGTGACCCGTAAGCGCGCCGCCAATATGGCCGCCGGTCCCATGCCGGTTTCGGTCGTGCTTGTGATCGACGCCGCGACGGGCCAAAACGGTCTGAACCAGGCGCTCGAGTTTAACGAGGCGCTGGGCCTGGACGGTATTATCATGACTAAGCTCGACGGCACGGCTAAGGGCGGTATCGCCATGGCCGTGGCCGAGAAACTCAAGCTCCCGATCCTGCGCGTGGGCGTGGGCGAGCAGGTCGATGACCTGCAGGAGTTCAATGCCAAAGATTTCTGCCGCGCCCTGGTGGGCGAGTCCAATTAAGGAGTGACTAGTGTTTGATTCCCTGAGCGATCGCCTCAACGACACATTTGACCGCCTGCGCGGCAAGGGCAAGCTGACCGAGGCCGATATTACTTCGGCCATGCGCGATATTCGCATGGCGCTGCTCGAGGCCGACGTTAACTTTAAGGTCGTCAAGGAGTTCGTTGCCAAGACCAAGGAGCGCTGCATGACCGCCGAGGTCATGGAGTCGCTGTCGCCGGCGCAAAACGTCGTCAAGATCGTGCTCGACGAGCTCACCGAGATGCTTGGCTCAACCGAGAGCAAGCTCGTCTTTAGCAATCGCATTCCCAATGTCATCATGCTCGTGGGCCTGCAGGGCTCCGGTAAGACCACGGCGGCCGTAAAGCTGGCCTACCTGCTCAAGAAGCAGGGCCGCTCGCCGTTGCTCGCCGCGTGCGACGTCTACCGTCCCGCTGCTGCCGACCAGCTGGCCACGCTCGGTGGCGAGATCGGCGTACCGGTCTTCCGCGGCGACGGTGCGCACCCGGTCGATATCGCCAAGGGCGCCATCCAGGAGGCCGTCGACCACCTGCACGACGTGGTCATCGTCGATACCGCCGGGCGTTTGCAGATCGACGAGCAGATGATGCAGGAGGCCGTGGACATCAAGAAGGCCGTCAAGCCCGATCAGGTGCTGATGGTCGTCGATGCCATGACCGGCCAGGATATCGTCAACGTCGTCTCGACCTTCGCTGAGCGCACCGACTTTGACGGCGTGATCATCTCCAAGCTCGACGGCGACGCCCGTGGCGGCGGCGCGCTTTCCGTGCGCCAGGTGACCGGCAAGCCCATCAAGTTCGTGAGCATGGGCGAGAAGCCCGATTCGCTTGAGCCGTTCTACCCCGACCGCATGGCCAAGCGCATTTTAGGCATGGGCGACGTCGTCGGCATTATCGAGAAGGCCCAGGAGGCGGCCGACGCCGAGCAGCTCGAGGCTGCCGAGCGTATGCTGCGCGAGGGTTTTACCATGAACGACATGCTCGACCAGATGAAGGCCGTCAAGAAGATGGGCGGCATGAAGGGCATTCTGGGCATGCTCCCCGGTGGCCAGCGTGCGCTTAACCAGATGGGTGGTAACCTGGACGAAGGTATCTTCGATAAGAACGAGGCCATCATCATGTCGATGACCAAGGAGGAGCGCCTTCGCCCCTCCATCATCAACGGCCAGCGCCGTGCCCGCATTGCCAAGGGCGCCGGCGTGACCCCCACCGAGGTCAATAGCCTTATGAAGCAGTGGGGCGAGATGAATAAGATGATGGGCCGCATGCGCACGATGGCCAATCAGGCGCATGCCGGCGGCAAGAAGGGCAAGAAGGGTAAGAAGGGCAAGAAGATGCGCATGCCCAATATCCCTGGCCTGGACGCTATGGGTCTGGGCGGCCTGGGCGGCCTGGGTACGGGCGGTCCCAAGTCCGATATGGAGCTGCTGCGCCAGATGGAAGCGCAGATGCGTAATAAGAAATAGAGCTCTAATTCCAGCTTGATATGGCAAAGGCCACTCGGAAGCTACCGGGTGGCCTTTGTTGTTGGCTTTGATTGTTAGGTTGCGCTTAGCGTCGCGCCTTGAGCTCGCGGTGCCGTGCCGTTAGTGGCAGCCGCAGCCCTCGTGACCCTCGTGCTCGTGATGGCCGTGGCAGCCGCACGTGGCCTCGCCGTTTTGTGCGAGCGTGCCGGCGATAAGGGCTTCGACGCAGGCGTCGCAGCTACCCTGGGCGCCTGCGTATACCGTGATGCCGGCTTGGGTAAGCGCGTTGATGGCGCCGCCGCCGATGCCGCCGCAGATGAGTGTGTCCACGCCGCCGTTGGCGAGCAGGCCCGCAAGGGCACCGTGGCCGGTGCCGCCGGTGCCCACGACCTGCTCGTTGAGTACCTTGCCGTCCTGAATGTCGTAGATCTTGAACTGCTCGCTGCGGCCAAAGTGCATAAAGATGTTGCCGTTGTCGTACGTGGTTGCCACCCTCATGGTGCCGATCTCCTTTGCTGGCCATGCGGCCGTCGTCGTGGTAATGGGGGAGTACGCGATGTTGCCGCCTTCGATGACGATTGCCCGTCCATTGACCAGCGCGTTTGCCACCTTGCGATGCGCGCGGCTGCAGATTGCCGCCACCGTGGCGCGGGCAATGCCCATGTGCTGGGCGACGGCCTCCTGATTGAGGCCTTCCAGGTCGCACAACCGCAGGACTTCGAGCTCGTCGACCGTCATATCGATGGCGTCTCCGCTGGCAAGGCCGTCGGGGGTAAAGCCGCGGTATTCGGGGATGATCCCAACACGGCGCAATTTTTCGCGTCTTCCTGCCATACGCACTCCTTATCTGACATATGTCAACAATAGAATAGCGAACAAACAGAATTGAGCAAGTAATTTCTAGTATATGTCAGAAAATGAGGGCTTATGTTTGGGCTGTGGGGCCGCGTGCGCCTGGGCTACAATAAATCTCGCTTATAGGCGACTGACAGGAGGGTCAATGAGCAAAGCTGATCAGCAGTTTGTAACCATGTGCCGCGATATCTTGGACCATGGCACCACCACCGAGGGCCAAAAGGTCCGTCCGGTGTGGGAGGACGGCACCCCTGCCTATACCATTAAAAACTTTGGTGTCACGGCGCGCTATGATCTGCGCGAGGAGTTCCCCGCGCTCACCCTGCGCCGTACGGCGCTTAAGTCTGCCATGGACGAGATTCTGTGGATCTATCAAAAGAAGTCCAATAACGTGCATGACCTCAACAGCCATATCTGGGATGAGTGGGCCGATGAGACCGGTTCCATCGGTAAAGCCTACGGCTATCAGATTGGTCAGAAGAGCCATTACGTCGAGGGCGACTTCGACCAGATGGACCGTGTGCTGTACGACCTTAAGCACACGCCGTATAGTCGCCGCATTATGACCAATACGTACGTGTTTAGCGATCTGTCCGAGATGCACCTTTATCCGTGCGCCTATAGCGTGACCTATAACGTGACGCAGCGTCCTCAGGACGACAAGCCGACGCTCAACATGATTCTCAACCAGCGCAGCCAGGACATTTTGGCCGCGAACAACTGGAACGTGTGCCAGTACGCCATTTTGCTGATGATGGTCGCGCAGTCGGTCGATATGATTCCCGGTGAGCTGCTGCACGTGATCGCCGACGCCCATATCTATGATCGTCATGTCGATATCGTCCGCGAGCTTATCGAGCGTCCGCAGTTTGCGGCACCCAAGGTAACGCTCAACCCCGATGTGCATGACTTCTATGCGTTTACGACCGATGACCTGATCGTCGAGGGCTATGAGCACGGCCCGCAGGTCAAGAACATTCCCATTGCGGTGTAGGTGGTGCTCATGACGTGTAAGCTATCTGCTATCGTCGCCGTGTGTGACGATTGGGGCATTGGGTGCGAGGGCGACATGGTGGTGTCCAATCGCGCCGATATGCGCCATTTTGTGGCCTGCACCAAGGGCTGCCCGGTTATCATGGGACGCAAGACGCTGCTGAGTTTTCCCGGCGGGCGTCCTCTCAAGAACCGCCGCAATATCGTGCTTACGCGCGATATGGGCTTTACCCACGAGGGCGTCGACGTGGTGCATAGCGTTGACGAAGCGCTCTCTGCGGTTGCCGATGAGCTCGTTGCCTGGGTGATCGGTGGCGGCGATGTCTATCGGCAGTTTTTGCCGTACTGCGTGGAGGCCGAGGTCACTCATAACCACTGCGTCCATCCCGTGGACACGTACTTTCCCGACTTGGACGCCGATCCCGCGTGGGAGATTGCGCAGCGTAGCGGGGTCGCGACGATTGCCGCCGGTGAGGGTGACGAGGGCGTCAATTATGAGTTCGTGACGTATCGTCGCATCGAGGCGTAAATCGTCTGGCGTGAACGGTATCATCGGGTTGATTGAATGCATGGGGCGGCGCTTAGCGTCGCCTCGTTTGGTATAGATGTGCTGTAAAGAAGGGTGCGGGCTGGCTGCTATGACTGATGCCGTTGAGGTTCTGCGAATTGATTCGCTCGAGGACGAGCGGCTCGATGCCTACGTGCGACTGACCGAGCGTGAGCTTCGCTGCGTGCTGGAGCCGCAAAAGGGCATCTTTATTGCGGAGAGCGCCAAGGTCATCGAGCGTGCCGTGCGCGCCGGATATGAGCCGGTGAGCTTTCTTCTGGGCGAGCGCTGGCTCGACCAGATGATGCCGCTGTTTGACCAGCTTGTCGTGCGCGAGGGAGCGGGTCCGGTTCCCGTGTTCGTGGCCTCCATGGAGCTCATGGAGCAGTTGACGGGCTTTAACGTGACGCGCGGCGCGCTGGCGGCGTTCCGTCGCCCGCGTCAGATTCCGGTTGATGAGTTCTTGGGCGGCGTCGTCGAGGCGGCGGGGGATCGTCCGGTGCGCGTGTGCGTGCTTGAGGGTATTGTTGATCACACCAATGTTGGCGCGATTTTCCGCTCGGCTGCCGCATTGAACGTTGACGGTATTTTGGTCAGCCCGATGTGCTGCGACCCGCTGTACCGTCGCTCGGCCCGCGTGAGCATGGGCACCGTGTTTCAGGTGCCGTGGACGCGCATTGGCAGCGAGGCTCGTGTGTGGCCGCATGATGGTCTGAGCGCGTTGCACGATGCCGGTTTTTCGTGTGCCGCTATGGCGTTGACGGACGACTCTGTTTCGCTTGATGATCCTGTACTGCAGAAGATTGATCGCTTGGCGATTTTTATGGGCACCGAGGGTGCCGGCTTGGTCGCCAAGACCATTGCCGGCTGTGACCACGCGGTGCGCATTCCGATGGCGCACGGGGTCGATTCGCTCAACGTGGCCGCGGCGAGTGCCGTCGCCTTTTGGCAGCTGTGCCCGCATGTGAGCAATGAGTATCACTACCAGCCGGGTTTGTATCACTAGGCAGATATTTCGCACCTGGCTCTGATTCGGGGTGTTTCGGTCGACGCCAGTCGGTGCTAAGCTGACATTGGCTTTGGTCTTAAATTGCCGTTTTGTTGTTTAACATACGTTGGCGGGGAGGGCGTGTGGCTAAGAAATCTACGGCTATCGATGTAACGCAGGGTGTCATTTGGCAACAGCTGCTGTCGCTGTGCGTCCCCATCTTCTTTAGTTCGTTTTTTCAGCAGGCCTACACGCTTATCGGTACGTATATCGTTGGCCAGTTTGGCGGCAAGCTCGCGCTGGGCGGCATTCAGGCCACGATGGTCCTCACCGAGCTCTGCATTGGCTTTTGCGTTGGCGTCGGCGCCGGCTGCGCGGTCATTACCGGTCAGTATTTTGGCCAGCACGATGATGAGCGACTGAGTCGTTCGGTCCATACAGCCATGACGCTCGCGCTGGTGGGCGGTATCGCTTTCTCGATTCTTGGCATAGTGTTCGTTGAGCCCATGCTGGTGCTTATGAACACGCCGCATGAACTATTGGCCGAGGGTGTGGCCTATGCTCGCTGTTATTTTGCCGCGATGGTTGCGGCACTGCTGCTGAATATGGGAACCGCACTGCTGCGTGCCGTGGGCGACACGCGCGGGCCCGCCGTGATCATTGCCTCTGGCTGCCTTGTTAACGTGGTGCTGGATATCATCTTTGTCGCTGTGTTGCATATGGAGGCGCTGGGCTGCGGCATCGCAGTGGCGCTGACCATTTGCTCCAATGCAACGATGATCGTGTTGCGCATGATGCGCGCTCCGGGTGCATGGCGTCTTTCGCTGTCTAAGCTCGGTATCGATCGCGGTATTTGCAAGAGTATGATCTCGTGTGGTCTGCCACTCGGTTTTCAATCGGCTGCCTATTCGATCTCGAACGTGCTGATCCAGGTGTCGGTTAATTCGTTTGGCGCCGATGTCACGACTGCTTGGGGTCTATCTGGGCGCCTGGATGGCATTATCTGGATGGTGACCGAGGCGCTCGGCGTATCGATCACTACGTTCTCGGCGCAGAACTTTGGCGCGCGCAACTACGAGCGCATGCGCAAGGGCTACCATACGTCGCTCGTGCTGTCGTTTATGCTCATTGGTGGCCTGTCTGCCGTGCTGCTGGTGTTCTCGGGCCCGCTGTCGCGTTTGTTTGTCGACGATGCTTCGATTTCGGCGTACACCACGACTATCCTCCATTTCATTGCGCCGTTCTATGCGATTTTCTCGATTATCGAGAACGCCTCGGGTTCCATCCGCGGCGCCGGCGTGAGTCTGCAGCCTATGATGCTCACCATCTTTGGCACCGTCGTACTCAGAGTGATTTGGGTGTTTGCGATCATGCCCTTCGATCCGTCGCTTGAGCACCTGCTGTTGGTTTACCCCGTAACCTGGCTCATCACGGCCACGCTGTTCACCATCTACCACCACAGCGGCAACTGGCTAGGCCGCGCCACCGCCTAGCTCATCCGTCGGATACCCCTGATAAGTTGCGGTGAAATAGTTCCTGAAAAGCCCTTGCGGACCGTCAAACAAGTACTATTCCACCGCAACTTCCTTATGAGCTGTAGGTGTTGGCGGAAAACGAATCAATTAGTATTCGATGCCTTGGCGGGCTAGGAGGCCTTCGTCGAAGTAGTGTTTGATGGGTCGCATTTCGGTGACAAGGTCGGCGAGGTTCGCGAGGGGCAGCAAGCCCCGGCCGCTGAGCACGAGCTCCGTGGTGGCGGGCTTTATCGCGATCAGCGCTTCGACATCCTCGCGCGTCACGAAGCCGCGGCGCATGGTCTCGCCGAGTTCATCCAAAATCAGAACGTCGACCTGTGATATCTGCTCGCGTGCGAGCTCCATGATCTGTGCGGCGCAAGCCTCGGGCGTGTCACGGTTGGCCTGTACAATGCGCAGTCCCAGGCGCGGCGCGGCATCGTGTTCGGCGCAGTGCAGCTTCTTGGCAAATTGCAGCATAAGCACGTTGAGTCCATAGCCCGTGGCGCGCAGCGCGAGCCCCAGCGCAGCCGTCGTCTTGCCCTTGCCGTCGCCCGTATAGATCTGAACCTTGCCGACTTCCAGTGATGCCATCTCTGTCCTTTCGTGCCCGGCGTCGGTTTATCGTCGCTTGGGTTGGGTATTCTAGAAACCATTATCAACCCCAGTAGATGGAGTTCAAACAGATGGAGATGGATGACAACAAGCGTAGACGGAATATGATCCTCTACGTGCTCATCGCCTTCGTCGTCTACCTCGTGCTCTCGACCGTTCTGTTCCCCAACATCGGTCACACGCAGCAGATTACGAAGACCGACTACTCGACGTTTGTCAAAGCGCTCGATAAGAAGAGCGTCGACAAGGTCGAGTACAACACGGACGATTACACGATTTATTACACCAAGAAGGGCGAGGACGAGAACATCGCCTATAAGACGACCGGTGTGCCGAATGATGCGGGCTTTACCGATCGCGTGCTTGAGTCTGGCGCTTCGCTGGAGTCGGTCGTTCCCGATAAAAACTCGGGTTTGATGACCTACTACCTGCTCACTCTCATTCTTCCCATGGCGATTTTCTTCCTCATCGGTTGGTGGCTTAACCGCCGCATGAAGAAGGCTATGGGCGATGACGGCCCGTCGATGAACTTTGGTGGCGGCGGTTTTGGCGGCGGCGGACTGGGTAAGTCCGGCGCGCGCGTGATCGCCTCCAAGGACGTGGGCGTGACCTTTAAGGACGTCGCCGGCCAGGAAGAGGCCAAGGAGTCTCTCAAGGAGGTCGTCGACTTTCTGGAGAAGCCGCAGCGCTACGAGGAGATCGGCGCCAAGCTGCCGCGCGGTGCTCTCCTTGTTGGCCCTCCGGGTACCGGTAAGACCCTGCTTGCCAAGGCTGTTGCCGGCGAGGCCGGTGTTCCGTTCTTTAGCATTTCGGGCTCTGAGTTCGTTGAGATGTTTGTTGGTCGCGGCGCTGCAAAGGTTCGTGACCTGTTTAAGCAGGCCAAGGAAAAGGCCCCGTGTATCGTCTTTATCGATGAGATCGATACCATCGGTAAGAAGCGCGATGGCGGCGGCTTTAGCGGCAACGACGAGCGCGAGCAGACGCTCAATCAGTTGCTGACCGAGATGGATGGCTTCGATAACCACAAGGGTATCGTTGTCCTTGCCGCAACCAACCGCCCCGACAGTCTCGATCCCGCTCTACTGCGCCCCGGTCGTTTTGACCGCCGCATCCCCGTCGAGTTGCCCGATCTGACCGGCCGTAAGAACATCCTCGAGCTCCACGCCAAGAGTGTGAAGACCGAGCCGCCGATCGATCTGACCGCGATTGCCCGTGCCACGCCCGGTGCCTCGGGCGCCGACCTGGCCAATATCATCAACGAGGGCGCCCTGCGCGCCGTTCGCGAAGGTCGCAAGCGTGCAACCCAGGACGACTTCGAGGAGTCGGTGGAGGTCGTCATTGCCGGCCAACAGCGTAAGTCCACGGTGCTTTCCGACCACGAGAAGCAGGTCGTTTCCTACCATGAGATCGGCCATGCCATTGTTGCCGCTCGCCAGAAGGGCTCTGCGCCGGTCACGAAGATCACCATCGTGCCACGCACGAGCGGTGCTCTGGGCTACACCATGCAGGTCGAGGAGGATGAGCGCTTCCTGACCACACGCCAGGAGGTCCTGGACAAGCTCGCCGTCTACTGCGGTGGCCGTGCGGCCGAGGAGCTCATCTTTGGTGAGATGACGACTGGCGCCGCCAACGATATCGAGCAGGCCACCAAGCTCGCCCGCAACATGGTGACGCGCTTTGGTATGTCCGACGAGTTTGGCATGATGGCGCTCGGTACCGTCCAGAATGCGTACCTCAACCAGGATACGTCGCTCACCTGCGCCCCCGGTACGGCCGAGCGTGTGGACGCAATTGTCGCCAAGTTGATTGAGGATGCGCACGACCGCGCCCTGCAGATCCTCAAGGAAAACAAGTTCAAGCTCCACGAGCTGGCTCGTTATCTGTACAAGAAGGAGACGATCACGGGCGAGGAGTTCATGAATCTCCTCACGCGCGAGAACCCGCTGATGCCCAAGCAGCAGTAACGCCGCGGCCGAGCCAGTAAACGCCGACGCCCCATTTGAGCAGCTTTCTCAAATGGGGCGTTTTGCTTGAGAGGGATGGAAATGAAGATCGTGGTGAGCGCCTGCTTGATGGGCGAGAGCTGCAAGTATAACGGGCTCGATAACTACCACCGCGCGTTGGCCGAGGCTTGCGAGCGCACGGGGACCGAGGTCCTCCTCGTGTGCCCCGAGGTCTTTGGCGGCCTGCCCACGCCGCGCAAGCCGTCCGAGATTGTGAACGGCGAGGTTCGTACCTGCGAGGGCATCTCGGTTGATCGCGAATTTCGCCTGGGTGCCCAACGTGCGCTCGATATGTGCGAGCAGGCAGGCGGACCGGAAGAGATAGTCGCGTGCATCCTTCAGGACCGCAGCCCCTCGTGCGGTGCGGGTCACATCTACGACGGCACCTTTAGCGGTACGCTCACCGCGGGCAACG
>DAWBYD010000200.1:0-4118 GCA_052278285.1 Collinsella sp.
CGACCGGAGGCGGGAGGGGCAGATTCCAGACCGGGAAAGGCTCGAACTTGGCGTAGCCGGCGGCGGTGCCGTGCGTGTGCTCGTGATAGAGCTGCGAGAGGCAAGTGGCGAGCTTGCCTGAGCCGGGGCCGGGAGCGGTGACCACGACGAGCGGACGAGTGGTCTCGACAAACTCATTCTTGCCATAGCCGTCGTCGGACACGATCAGGTCGACGTCGTGCGGATACCCCTCGATGGGATAGTGCAGCTTGGCGGGGATACCGAGCGCGTTCAGGCGGTTGCGGAATACATCGGCAGCGGGCTGGCCGGCGTACTGGGTGATGCCCACAGCCGCGACGGCAAAGCCGTTGCCGCGGAACAGGTCAACCAGGCGCAGCACATCCTCGTCATAGGTAATGCCAAGGTCACCACGAGCCTTGTTTTTCTCGATGTGGTTCGCGTTGATCGCGATGATAACCTCGACATCGTCGGCGATGCTCTTGAGCATGCGGAACTTGCTGTCCGGTTCAAAACCCGGCAGCACGCGGCTCGCATGATAGTCATCGAACAGCTTACCGCCAAACTCCAAATAGAGCTTGCCACCAAACTGCGAGATGCGCTCCTTAATGTGAGCAGCCTGCAGCTCGATGTACTTCGCGTTGTCGAAACCCTGGCGCATGTGTGGCTCCCGTCCCGTTTCCATTTAATGTCCTAGGCGATTATAACGGAGCCCGCCCTCCCCGATACCCAGACCATCAACAGGCACCAACCAAACACGCTCACCACAACCACCGGGGACCCGGGGCAGCTCGTTTAGAACGGGGAACAAGTCACTCAGCACCAACAACAAAAACGTCGCAGGCAGAGCTGAAGCCAGCGAACGGGCACCAGAGCGAGCAAGCTTCCCCCTGCACCAACAAGGGGCACGTCGCAGGTTGAGCATAAGTCAGCGAGCGACGTCCAGAACGTACAAGTTGGCATGAAAAAGGCAAGGCATAGACCTTCTGGTCATGCCTTGCCTTTTGAATGACAAATTGTCGTTCTGGGCGGTGCGCAGCGTCGACTGGTTGCGCGGTTCGTAGAACCGCGCAACATGAGAGCGCCCCCTCCCGCGCACGGAACGGGAGGGGGCTAAAGGTAGGAGTCTACCGGTGGGTTGACCCCACCGGACAGACGATGACCAGATGATCCTTTACAGGATCGTCAAGGTTTCCGTGGGGTACCCGTTGGGTACTTAGAGCAACACGCAGGCGACGGTCAGGATGATGGCGCAGACGACGGAGAGCGCGACGATGAGCTTAAGGGCAAACTTGAGCCAGGTCGTCCACTCGATCTTGGCCAGGGCGAGACCGCCCATGATGGCGCCGGAGGTCGGGGTGAACAGGTTCACGACACCGATGGCGGCGGAGAAGATCATGACCATGACCTCGGGCGAGAAGCCGAGCTTAACAGCCAGCGGTCCCATGATGGGCATGGAGACGGTGGCCATACCGGAGGTCGAAGGAATCAGGAAGGACAGGCCGAAGTAGACCAGGAGGCTCATGGGAGCGAAGATCACGCCGGACAGGCCAGCCAGGGCATTGGCGGCAGCGTCGAGGACGAAGACGTCGAGGCCGGTGCTAGCCATGAGGACGGAGATGCCACGGGCGAGGGCGATGACGAGAACAACGGACATCATGTCGGCAGCGCCGGTGATGAAGGTGTTGACGATCTGCTTCTCGGACAGGCCACCGATGATACCAATCAGGATAGCCATGAGGAAGAACCAGGTGGAAGCCTCGTCGAAGTACCACTGGCCAATGGGCAGGCCGGTGATCAGGGCAGACCAGCCCTGGACGACGGCATTACCGTCGGCGTCGTAGACAGCGCCAGCGTCAAAGAAGTTGGCGACGCCCTCGTTGAGGTCGGCCAGCGGGATGAAGCCGACGATCATGACGACGAAGGTGAAGGCGAAGGCGATCAGAACACCCTTCTGACGACCGGTGAGCTTGACCTCCTTGTGGACCTCGGAAGCAGCCTTGCCATGTGCCTCTTCGGCGTCCTTGAGCTCCTGCATCGAGAGGATGGTGGAACCCTTGTCAGCCTTGACCTTCTTGGCATAGTTCATCACGAAGACGATGGACATGACGGTGGTAACAAGCCACAGGACGGCACCGAGGCCGATGATGATGGACTGGTTCACGGTAATGTCAACGCCGGTCAGGGCGTCGACGGCAGCGCCGACGGCGAACGGGTTAACCGTGGAGCCGAGGCAGCCGCAGCCAGCGCCGAGCAGGACGGTAGCGGCGCCGACCATCGGGTCGAAGCCGGCAGCCATCATGGTAGCGGCGAGCAGGGCGTAGAAGGGAACGGTCTCCTCGCACATACCATAGGTGGTACCACCGAGGGAGAAGATGAGCATCAGCACGGGAATGAGCATGATCTCGTTGCCCTTAAGCTTCTGCACCAGGACGGCGATGCCGTTGTCCAGAGCGCCGGTCTCGGTCATCATACCGAGGAAGCCGCCCAGGATCATAACGAAGAGGCAGACGGGCAGAGCGTCAGCGAAGCCCTTAATCGGGGCGGTGCAGAAATCGCTCAGACGGGCGGCAGTAACCGCGCCGCCGGACGTGCCGGAGACGATAACGGTAACAACTGCAACAATTGCCAGCAGAGCAAGAAGAATGGTGAACGATGAAGGCATACCGCGCTTTTTCTTAGCGGTCTCAGTCATAGTTCTCATCCCCCCTTCATAAATCATTTACTGATCTCGCCCGAAGCGGCTCTTCCGTGCCGTGCCCACCGCCCGACGCGAGATATTTACCAGACAAAGCCGCTCGGGGTGTGCAGCAATACACCCCGAGCGAGATGCTAGATGCTCTTACTTGAGCGTAGCGTACATGACAGCCTTGATGGTGTGCATGCGGTTCTCGGCCTCGTCGAAGACCTTGGAAGCGGGGCTCTCGAAGACCTCGTCGGTGACCTCCTGCTCGGTGATGCCGAACTGCTCGCACTTCTCGGCGCCAATCGTGGTGTTGGTGTCATGGAAGCTGGGCAGGCAGTGCAGGAAGATGGCGCCCGGGTTGGCCATAGCCATGACCTCGGAGGTAACGCGATACGGGGTGAGCTGAGCGATGCGCTCGGCCCAGACCTCGTCGGGCTCGCCCATAGAGACCCACACATCGGTGTAGATAACGTCGGCACCGGTGACGCCGTCCTTGACGTCAGTGGTCAGCTTGATGGTGCAGCCGTTAGCCTCGGCGATGGGCTTGCAGGCCTCGATGACGTCGTCAGCGGGCATGCACTCCTCGGGGCCGCAGGCCACGAAGTTCATGCCGAGCTTGGAGCAGACAACCATGAGGGAGCGAGCGACATTGTTCTTGCAGTCGCCCATGAAGACGAGGGTCTTGCCCTTGATGTCGTAGTTGAAGTTCTCCTGGACGGTCAGGATATCGGCGAGCATCTGGGTGGGGTGCCACTCGGTGGTCAGGCCGTTCCAGACAGGCACGCCGGACTTAGCAGCGAGCTCCTCGACGTCGTCCTGGGCAAAGCCACGGAACTCGCTGCCGTCATACATGCGGCCGAGAACGCGGGCGGTGTCCTCGATGGACTCCTTCTTGCCCATCTGCGACGAACCGGGATCGAGGTAGGTGACGCCCATGCCCAGGTCCATGCCGCCGACCTCGAAGGCGCAGCGGGTACGAGTGGAGGTCTTCTGGAAGAGCAGGACGATGTTCTTGCCCTCGAGATAGCGGTGCGGAACGCCAGCGCGCTTCATGTCCTTGAAGTTCTTGGAAAGCTTGAGCAAGTACTCAATCTCCTCGGTGGAGAGGTCGAGGAGCTTGAGGAAGCTACGGCCGGAGAGGTTAACACCCATGGTTCGTTTCCTTTCGAAAAAAATGAATTACGTAAGTATTAGTGTTGCCCGTTTGACGGGCGAAACCGGTGCGGTTGTAGGGGGACCGCACCGGAAACGGAAAGACTTAGAGGTCCTCGCGCCAGAAGGGCATGCTCATGCAGCGCGGGCCGCCACGGCCGCGGGAGAGCTCGGCGGAGGGCACGACGAGCAGGTCCAGGCCCTCCTTGTACAGCACGTCGTTGGTGACGGTGTTGCGGGCGTAGACGCAGATCTTGCCGGGCTCGACGCACAGGGTGTTGGA
>DAWBYD010000201.1:0-2404 GCA_052278285.1 Collinsella sp.
CGCGTCGAGGCATTGCTGCAAGAGGGGCGAGGGCTTGCGGTCGGCATGCATGAGGTAGCCCACATGCATCGGCGGGGCGTCTGCCAGGGGGATCGAGGCCATGCCCCACTGCATTTCGCTGGAGAGTACGCCGGTCGACAGCGCATAGCCGTTCGAGGTGATAAGCAGGTTGGTGAGCGTCCCGCGGTCGGATACGCGGATATTGCGGTTGCAGGGAATATAGCTAAACGGTTCCTCGGCGTAATAGAAGGAGTTCGAGGTGCCTTGCTCAAAGCTGTAGCGCGTATAGGGCGTGAGGTCGGCAAGGGACAGCTGCGAACGGCGTGCGAGCGGGTGGCGTTCGCTGACGAACACGTGGACTTTTGCATCAAAGAGGGGATGAAAGCTCGCTCGGGCATCGGTAAAGGCCTTCTGCAAGACACGGGTATTAAAGTCATCCAGATAGAGGATGCCGATATCGCTGCGAAACGCGCGCACGTCGTCGATAATCTGCGCTGTGGTGGTCTCGCGCATGATGAACTCGAACTTGCTGTCGCGGCAGCGCTCGACTACGTTGACAAAGGCCTCGACCGAAAAGGCGTAGTGTTGGGCGGAAATGGCGAGGCGGGCTTGCGGGGTACCGCCGTCCTCGTAGCGGGCCTCGAGCATGTCGGCCTGCTCTACGACCTGGCGTGCATAACCCAAAAGCTCGGTGCCGTCGTTGGTGAGTGCAACACCGCGGCTGGAGCGCGTAAAGATTTCGATATGAAGTTCCTGCTCCAGGCTTTTGACGGCATTGGAGATATTGGACTGTGCCGTATAGAGGCGCTGGGCTGCGGCGTTGATCGAACCGGACTCTGCCACGGCGATCAAAAAGCGAAGCTGTTGGAGGGTCATCGGCGCCCGTCCTTTCGAGTGTTATCTATAAAACCGATAACAGGTTAGCGCTTTAAAGTGATTGACCGAGGAAAACAATGCTCGTACTATTCAAAACACACAAAGACGGTAGGTAATTAAGCCAACTACGGAACCGGGATGCGAAAGGAGGCCCGCATATGAATTGCTTACCAAGACGAATGCCGGGCTCCTGTTTGCGCCCGTCGGCGTGATCAGGAGACAGCGACTCACTTCTCTTACTCTTATTACTTTTGTTCGATCAAGGAGATCATCATGAGCCAGTTTATCAACAACCCCGAGCACACCTTTGGTTTCGATACCCTGCAGCTGCACGTTGGCCAGGAGAGCGCCGATCCTGCATCCGACTCCCGCGCCGTGCCTATCTACCAGACCACGAGCTATGTGTTCCGCAACTCCCAGCACGCCGCCGACCGCTTTGGTCTTGCCGACGCCGGTAACATCTACGGCCGTCTGACCAACTCCACCCAGGGCGTCTTCGAGGACCGTATCGCCGCCCTCGAGGGTGGCGTGGCAGGTCTTGCCGTCGCCTCCGGTGCTGCTGCCATCACCTATACCCTGCAGGCTCTTGCCCAGGCCGGTGACCACGTGGTGGCTCAGAAGACCATCTACGGTGGCTCCTACAACCTGCTGGAGCATACGCTCTCCCAGTTTGGCGTCGAGACCACGTTTGTCGATGCCCATAACCTTGAAGAGGTCGAGGGTGCCATCAAGGACAACACCACGGTCATCTATCTCGAGACGCTCGGCAACCCCAACTCCGACATCCCCAACATCGACGCCATCTCCGAGATCGCCAAGAAGCACGGTCTGCCGGTTGTCGTCGACAACACCTTCGGCACCCCGTATCTGCTCCGTCCGCTGGAGCATGGTGCCAATATCGTCGTCCACTCCGCAACCAAGTTCATCGGCGGCCACGGCACCTCGCTGGGCGGTGTGATCGTCGACGGCGGTAACTTCGATTGGAAGGCGAGCGGAAAGTACGCCCAGATTGCTGAGCCCAACCCCTCCTACCACGGTGTCTCGTTTGCCGAGGCTGCCGGTCCCGCCGCCTTTGCAACCTATGTCCGCGCTATCCTGCTGCGTGACGAGGGCGCTTGCATCAGTCCGTTCAACGCCTGGGTCCTGCTCCAGGGCACCGAGACTCTGTCGCTGCGCGTTGACCGTCATGTCGAGAACACCAAGAAGGTCGTTGAGTTCCTGGCTGGTGACAGCCACGTCGCCAAGGTGAACCACCCGAGCCTGCCTGAGCACCCCGATCACGAGCTCTATCAGAAGTACTTCCCCCGTGGCGGTGCCTCGATCTTTACCTTTGAGATTAAGGGTGGCCAGGAGGCAGCTTGGAAGTTCATCGATCATCTGCAGGTGTTCTCGCTGCTCGCCAACGTGGCCGACGTCAAGTCGCTCGTCGTGCACCCGGCTACCACCACGCACTCCCAGCTCTCTGCCGAGGAGCTCGCCGAGCAGAACATCACGCCCTCCACGCTCCGTCTTTCCGTCGGTACCGAGC
>DAWBYD010000202.1:0-15061 GCA_052278285.1 Collinsella sp.
AACGGCGACAGGGTCGTGCCGGTATCGACCGCCGACTACTACGCCGGCGCCGAGGGTCCCGTGGCCCCGCGCCCGGTCCACTCCGCGCTCGACCTTTCCAGGCTCGAGTCGGTCGGGTTCCACATGCCCGACTGGGAGGAAGAGCTTGGGGAGTACCTCAAGACGCTCTAGCCGCTATCAACTTTTCGAGAGTAAAAGCCGCCGTTCTTTAACGGCGGCTTTTCTTGTTGATGGCTATCTGCGCAGTGGTGCCAATAGTATTTTGCGGAAGATCTTTCACTCGCTTGGCGTGGTGGCGGACCTGCCGGGCTGGTCATCGTAGGCGTATTTGCTGTACACGTTGACCTCCCACTGCTTTTTTTCGACCTTTGCCACGGAATCGAGGATGAAGCCGGTCGCAAGGCTCAGACCGCACAGGAACATAAACGACGCGGCGAGCATGGCGGTGGGGAAGCGCGGAACGAGGCCGGTCTGGAAATACTCGACAACGATGGGCGTGCCCAAGGCGAGGCCGATCACCGCAAACAGAAGTGCGACGAGGCTGAAGAACTTCAGAGGGCGGTAGTCCTTGAACAGCGTGCCAATCATCGCAACGACTTTAATGCCGTCGCTTACGGTATTGAGCTTGGACTCGGAACCTTCCGGACGGTCGCGGTACTCGATGGGCACATCCTTGATGCGCCAGCGGTGGTCGACGGCGTGGATCGAGAGCTCGGTTTCGATCTGGAAGCCCTCGGAAAGCACAGGGAAGGTTTTAACGAACGGGCGGCTCATGGCACGGTAGCCGGTCATGACATCATCGAAGCTGTAGCCATAGATCCACTTGATCATGGCACGGACCAGATTGTTGCCAAAGCCGTGGAAGGCACGCTTGTTCTCCTCGGCGTAGGTGCCGTTGGAAAGGCGATCGCCTACGGTCATGTCGGCCGTGCCGTTAAGGATGGGCTCGCAGAGGGCCTTGGCCGCCTCGGCGGGGTAGGTGTCGTCTCCGTCGACCATCAGGTAGCAATCGGCGTCGATATCGCGAAACATCTGGCGGCACACGTTGCCCTTTCCCTGACGGGGCTCAAAGCGGACTGTGGCGCCGTGCTCGGTGGCAATGCGTGAGGTATCGTCCGACGAGTTGTTGTCATAGACATAGACCGTCGCCTGCGGAAGCTCGCGGTGAAAGTCATCGATGACTTTGCCGATCGTGAGCGCTTCGTTGTAGCAAGGGATGATGACGGCGATGGATTCAGAATTCACTTAATGCTCCTTATACATTCAATCCTAGAAAGTATAGCCGTTTGGGCCTGGCATCCTAAGATGTGGGTTAGTTCTCCAGTTTTGTTGCGCGAATCGTTTGCATGGCCGTCGGGTCTATACTGTTCGTTTGTCAACGATTACGAGTAAAGGAGTTGCATCCGTGTCGGATCAGACAAAGCAACAAGAAACTCGCAGTCTGCCTGCGACGTTTGCTAAGAACGAATTTGAGAAGGACGCGTTTATCCTTCGTCAGCTGGTTACCAAGGATTTTAAGATCAAGTATCGCCGTAGCGTTCTGGGCGTCGCATGGTCGGTGCTCAACCCGCTGCTGATGATGATCGTCATGGCCATCGTGTTCTCGACGATTTTTGGCCAGGGCCGCAATGGCTCAATGACGCCCGAGATGTACCCGCTGTACTTGATCGTGGGTAACATTACCTTTGCCGTCATGTCTGAGTCTACTAACCAGGCCCTGACGTCGATCGTGGGCGCTGCCCCTCTGCTCAAGAAGGTTAAGGTGCACCGCTGGGTTTTCCCGGTGCAGAAGGTGCTCTTCTCGCTGGTCAACTTTGCCTTCTCGCTGGTCGCCGTCGCCATCGTCATGCTGTGGTTCCGCGTTATGCCTTCTTGGCACCTTATTCTGCTGCCGGTTTGCCTGCTGCTGCTTATGTGCTTCTGCATGGGCCTGGGCATGATGCTCTCTGCCCTTACGGTCTTCTTCCGCGACGTTATGCATCTGTGGAGCGTCGTCATTACGGCGTGGACTTACATTACGCCCATCTTCTGGACGACTGACTATATTGCGCAAATGTCGCATCTCGTGCGTATCTTGATGTATGCGAACCCCATGTTCAACTACCTGCAGTTTATGCGCGATATCTTCCTGTTCCAGACTACGCCCTCGCTTATGACGTTTGGTATGTGCGTTGCCTGGGCGGTTCTTGCGCTTATTATTGGCTATACCGTGTTCCATAAGTCCGAGCGCAAGTTCATCCTCTACATCTAAGGAGTGCTGTGATGACTGAATCTGTTGTTGATTACAGCGAGCAGCCTCTGGCTGTCGAGGTCGACGACGTCACCATGATCTTTAACATGGCGTCCGAGTCGCTGACCAACCTCAAGGAGTACTTCATTAAGCTTGCCAAGCACGAGCTGTTCTTTGAGGAGTTTAGGGCGCTTAAGCACATCTCGTTTGATATTCATCGCGGCGAGGTTGTGGGTCTGGTCGGCACCAATGGCTCCGGCAAGTCTACGATGCTCAAGATTATCGCTGGCGTTCTTGAGCCTAGCGAGGGCAGCGTTAAGGTGCACGGTAACATCGCGCCGCTGATTGAGCTTGGCGCCGGCTTTGCCCCCGAGCTGACCGCCCGCGAGAACATCTATCTGAACGGCGCCCTGCTCGGCTACACCAAGGAGTTCATCGATGCCAACTTTGACGGCATTATTGAGTTCGCTGAGCTTCAGAACTTTGTCGATATGCCGCTCAAGAACTTCTCCTCGGGCATGGTGGCGCGTATCGCCTTTGCAATCGCGACGATTACCGAGCCCGATATTCTGATCGTTGACGAGACGCTGTCCGTCGGTGACGTGTTCTTCCAGCAGAAGTGCGAGGACCGCATCCAGCACTTTATCCAGAGCGGCGACGTGACGGTTCTGTTCGTTTCGCACTCCATGGAGCAGGTTGAGCGCATCTGCCAGCGTGCCGTTTGGATTGAGAAGGGTGACCTTCGCATGGACGGCCCAGTCGATGAGGTCTGTAAGGCGTATCGCGAGCAGTTCAACTAGGTTATAATTACTTGTGCCTAACAGGCTTGCGCTTGCTTGGGCGTGCGGTTATTTGCTCCATTAGCTCAGTTGGATAGAGCAGGGGACTTCTAATCCCAAGGTCGACGGTTCGAATCCGCCATGGAGCACCATCGTTTATTAAGCCCAGACCGCTTGGTGGTCTGGGCTTTTTCACATGCCGGTGTTCTTTATTCTTGCCGGGTATACGTTTAGGCCGAAGCGGTGGTGCGAGCGTTCTGCGGACAGGCAAGCCTTGCCGTCTTTGCCTTTCATGCGGTTGACTGGTTTATCCCTTGGCAGACGATGCCGTTGCTTTTAACGCTGCCAGTACCATGGCTCTTTGCGTCGATTGTGCGCTGCGGGTGCGACATAGGGTTGGTGTACGTGATCAAGAAGGCGTAACAAAAACGGGGAGGACCAACTTGGCCCTCCCCACTATATCTAGTCTGTCTAGTCTGCCTTCAGGCACTCGGGCAAGACGTTTGCAACTGCATTCATCGCCTGCGGCCTCAGGTACTGCTCATTGAGCTTTGCCTTTCTGTAGGCGTAGCGAGTGTCTGCCGAGTACTTGATCAATACGTCGGTGAAGAATCGTTCCCAGCTTAGGTAGTCGCGGCTTTCGATATAGCTCGAAGGATCCTTGAGGATTTTTGGAATGTCGTTACTGGGAATGAGGCCAGATTGCAGAAGTGTCCACTCGAATGATTCCGGGAGGAACAAGCGAACGTTCTTGTAAACGCGCTGTCCGAGCACCTTTTCGATGTAGGGACCAAACGCTGCGCCGTCTCCAATGGCAAGAACGTTTTGCTCGGGGCATTCGTGAATTGTCCGCTTTAGATTTGCTACGCCGGTGGCGGTATAGCAGGGGATTCCGAGCCGGTTGCAAAGAGCGTCGTAGAATTGATAGCCAGATTTGCTATCCTCGACAACTACGGCGTCGGGTACCTCGAATCCAACATTTAGATCCTGATACAGCATGCTTGCCGTGTGGTCATATAGCGGCTTGGTCACCGAGTAGAAGCGCCTGTCGCTCTTGCGGCCATTGATTGTTTTACTCGTCGTGTTGACTAACTTCAGGATCTCATCAACGCTGTAGAGGAGCTCGTTGGCATCGCGACGAGATATCAGAACAAAATAGTTGGACGAGCCGTTTACGGTTTTGGCGAAGTCCTTTGAGTAGATAAACTCGTTGCCCTCATCTAGAAAGACGATTGAATCTTCGATGATCGAAAGCTCGCGCTCCCAGCGTCTGCCGGAAAGCGTTTCACAAGGCACGTCGCAGCTGAGTGCAACGCCGCTTTCCGGTCCTCGGTCGTTGTAGTCGCGAATCATCGAGATGAGCGTCGTTTTGCCCGTGCCGCTGTTGCCGCGGATGAAGGAAATATTGCGTTTAAAGGTGAGCGTGTATTTGACTTTTGCGCGCTCCACGACAACGGTGTGTGATCCTTTCATTACTCATCAACATCCAGAAAATCATTGGTGGCACCGACGAACTCCTGCATGTTCCTGACGATGCGGCCGTCGTTATTGATGCGAATCTCAAAACGCTTCCAGGGAAATTTCATGATGTGGTAAAGGGTTACCAGCACATCCTGCTCTTTGCCAATTTTGAGCAGCCAGCGGGCGCAGTTATCTCCGCAAGTGGATGCATTGAACACCATGTTTGGGAGATTGCGCACCAGCAGCAGCGTCTTAACGCCGCCGGAAAGCTCGAGGGGTGTAATCGAACCGAGCTGTTTGCTGATGATGTTGTGGGGGCCGATGAGCTCCGAACCGTCAACACCTTTAATGATCTGTGCGGCCATGGGATCTTCGAACCATGAGTCCAAGTATGAGTTCCTAAAATAGGTCTCGGTATCGTAGATGGAACCGGGGTAATCTCCCAGATGGATGCTTAACATACGCGTCTCCAGACGTTGTGTGACTGCAACGATTATATGTCAGTAATAAATTGCCGGCAGCAGCGAGGTGCTACTGCCGGCATTGGTTTTATTGGCGTGTGAATCGGCGCTGATGGATTTGATCGCGAGGCTACTCTTCGAGACACTCCCTCAGCAGCTCCAGCGCGTGGGCGTAGCCCATCAGGCCTTCGCCCGTAATGGTGGCGAAGCAGGCTAGGCGTGCATAGCTCACCTGGCGGAAGTCCTCGCGGGTCTCGACGGCGCTGATGTGGACCTCGACGGCAGGGATGGCGACGGCCTTGAGTGCGTCGAGGATCGCCACGCTCGTATGCGTGTAGGCAGCCGGGTTGATGACGATGCCGTCGACCTTGCCGTAGGCCTCCTGGATCTTGTCGACGATGTTGCCCTCGTGGTTGGACTGGAAGACCTCGACCTCGTCGAAGCCCTGTGCGGCGCCTGCCTCCTGGCAGATCTGCACTAAGCGGTCGTAGTTGTCGCTGCCATAGATGCCCGGCTCGCGAATGCCGAGCATGTTGAGGTTGGGGCCGTTGATGACGAGTGCTTTCATGGTTGCTTCCTTTGCAGTCGAGAAACCACCACAAAGGTGCCTGTCCCCTTTGTGGTGGTTTTGGTTAGAGAGCGGGTGGGAGGGTGTCGAGGATGGCACGGGCGGTGTTGGCGGCGCAGTCTCGTGAGTCGATGATGTAGTCGGCCCAGGCGCGGTAGCGTGGCATGCGCTGTTCAGCCAGCTTATCGATGCCGTCGCGCGCGGTGATGGGGCGGCCCTTGTGGGCGAGCTCGTCGAGCTTGCGGTTGAGCATCACGATCTGGCTATTCTGGTGCAGCAGCGGGTAGTTCTCGTCGCGCGTGACCACGCCGCCGCCGGTGGAAAGCACCAGGCCGCTGCGCTTGGAGATGTCGGCCAGCGCCGCCGTCTCCTGTTCGCGGAACGCCGTCTCGCCGCGCTCGACGATAAAGTCGGCGCAGGGCATGCCCAGACGCTCTTCAAGGGCGCGATCGAGGTCGATATGCTCGCGTCCCGTCAGCATTGCGATCCGCTCGCCCACGCGGGTCTTGCCCGAGCCCGGCATGCCGATCAGCGCGATGTTCTGCTCGCGGCGGGACAGGCGCTCAGTCACATCCAGGATGCGCTCGCGCGGGGTGGCTTTGCCGGTATAGCGCTCGACAGCTTGTGCCGCCTGGGCAATAAGCATAAGCAGGCCACCGATGCAGGGGATGCCGCGGCGCTCGGCCTCGAGCATCAGGCCCGTGCGGGCGGGGTTGTAGACAATGTCGATGACGCCCTCGAGCGCATCGAGCCCTTCGAGCGTGCAGGGCGCGTCGGGGCAGTGGGGGAACATGCCGGCAGGCGTGCAGTTGACGAGCAGGGCGGCGTCGGACTGCTGCGCGATGTTGCCGTAGTTGACCTCGCTCGTGCGACCCACGGGTACGACGATGGCGCCTAGGTCTCCCAGCACCATACTTGCCGTGGTACCGGCGCCGCCAGTGGCGCCGAGTACGAGAGCCTTCTTGCCGGCAACCTCAACCCCCAGCTCCTCGACCAGGCACTGAAAACCGAAGTAGTCGGTGTTGTCGCCGCGCAGGCGACCGTCGGGTAGGCGTGTGATGGTGTTGACGTTGCCCATGCGCTCGGCCAGCGGACTCAGCTCGTCCAGATACTCCATGACGGCGCGCTTGTAGGGGATGGTCACGTTGGTGCCCTCCCACTCGTCACCCGTCATAAAAGCCTCAAGATCCTCGGGCTCGCGCTCAAAACGCACGTACTCCAGGCCTGCGAGCTCTTTGTAGATGGTCGGGGTGTAGCTGTGGCTCAGCACGCGGCCCAGCACGCCGTAGGGACGGGTTGCGGCGGTATCGGTCATCTAGAGCACCTCTGTGTAGCTGCCAAAGTAGGTGAAACTCTCGCATACGTCGTCGATCGAGTCGAGCAGGTCGTCGAGGGCCTTGCTGCCAAAGGGGCAGTCCAAGTCAAAGTAGAACATAAACTCAAAGTCGTGGCCGGGGATGGGGCGGCTCTCAAGTTTGATGAGGTTGATGTTGAGCGCGTAGAATCGCTCGAGCACGCGGTAGAGGGCGCCCGGCTCATTGGCCGTGGTGATCATGAGCGAGGTGCGGTTGGCACCGGGATAGACGCGCGGCGCGCGGCTGATGACGACAAAGCGCGTGTAGTTGTTGTCCGAGTCCTGGATGTTGGGCTTCAGCACCTCCAAGCCGTAGAGCGCCGCACAGCTGCGCGAGGCGATGGCGGCGACGTCGGTGCGTTCGGAGTTGGCGACCATCTCGGCCGACATGGCGGTGTTGGGGTACTTGGTGGCATGCAGGCCGTGGCCCTCGATAAAGCCGGCGCACTGGGCAATGGCTTGGCCGTGGCTGTAGACCTCGCGCACGTCGGCGAGCTTGGTGCCGGGTTTGACGAGCAGGTTGTGATCGAGCTTGAGGCGCAGCGAGCGCACGATATGGAAGTCGAACTGTGCGAGCAGGTCGTAGACGGCGTTGACCGAGCCGGCGGTGGAGTTTTCGATGGGCAACACGCCAAACTCGCAGAAGCCGTCGCGCACGGCGCGCATGACGCCCTCGAAGGTATCAAAGAAGGCAATATCGGGCACGTCGAAGAGCTTGCATGCGGCGATCTGGCTGTAGGCGCCCTCAACGCCCTGGCAGGCGACGGTGGCCGTCTGGGGGAAGGGTGTGTCAACGGCTGCGGCCGTGGCGCGGGCTTTTTGCGACACCGTGGTGCCCCTGAGCTCGTTGATGTAGCGCTGCTGCTCGGCCTTGCTCATGCTCATGAGGAGGCGGAACAGTGTGATGGTCTGGGCCTCGTAGCGCTCGGGTGCGCGGCTGGCGAGGTTGTTGAGCTTGGAGCGCTCGCGGGCGGGGTCGAAGACGGCCTTACCCATCTCGATCTTGGATTTGGCGACTTCGGTGGCAATGTCCATGCGCTCGACAAAGCTGTTGAGCAGCGTGGTGTCGATGCCATCGATGGCCTGGCGAATATCGGCAAGGTCCATGGAGGCCCCTTTCGTGAATGGTTGCCTGGGGTAGTTAATTTGGGACGGGGCTTTTTTAGCTACCCTTTGATTGTCGACGAATCGATGAGAGCCAGGGCAAATATCAACTGGCATATGGGGGTAGCTAAAATAGCCCCGTCCCAAATTAACTACCCTTGGGGTGGGTGGACTAAAGCTGGGCGGCGTCCTCGAGGAGGGCGTCCCAAATCGCGAAGGCGGCGGCTGCCTCGGCTACGGGGACGGCGCGCGGGACGATGCAGGGATCGTGACGGCCGTGGACCGAGAGCTCGGCGTTTTCCATGGCGTCCATGTCCACGGTCTGCTGCTCGCGACCGATAGAGGGCGTCGGCTTCACGGCCATACGCCACATGACGGGTGCGCCGGTGGAGATGCCGCCCAGGATGCCGCCGGCGTTATTGGACTCGACTGCAATCTCGCCGGTCTCGGCATCTACGCGGTACGGATCGTTGTTCTCGCTGCCGCGCATGGCTGCCACCGCAAAGCCCATGCCAAACTCCACGCCCTTTACGGCGGGAATACCAAAGGCGATTTGCGCGATGCGGTTTTCGATGCCATCGAACATGGGGTCGCCGATGCCCGCGGGAAGCCCGTAGATGCCGCACTCCACAATGCCGCCGATGCTGTCGAGTTCGTCGCGCGCGGCCAGAATTTCCTCGCGCATGCGACCGGCTGCGGCTGCGTCGATGCAGGGCAGGTCGTTCGTAAGGATCGCCTTGCGATCGGCCTCGCGATAGACCATGTCGTCCATGGGCAGGTCGGAGATGCCACCGATCTGCGCGACGTGCGCCATGACCTTGATGCCACGGGCCTCGAGCGCCTGCAGTGCGATGCCGCCGGCGATGCATAGGGGGGCCGTCAGACGGCCGGAGAAGTGCCCGCCGCCGGCGACGTCGTGCATGTTGTGGTACTTCACGCGCGCGGGAAAGTCTGCGTGCCCGGGGCGTGGTTTGCGGCGCAGCTCGGAATAGTCTTTGGAGCGCGTGTTGGTGTTCTCGATAATTGCTGCGATGGGTGCGCCAGTGGTGTGTCCATCGACTACACCGGCAATGATATGCGCGGCGTCGGCCTCGCGGCGCTTGGTTGCGGTCTCGTCGCGACCGGGGGCACGACGGTCCAAAAAGGCCTGCAGCGTCTCCTGGTCCACAGCGATGCCCGCGGGGACACCATCGAGCGAGCAGCCGATGGCGGGGGAGTGCGACTGGCCGAAGATGCTTAAGTGCAAAACGTTACCAAAGGTCGAGGACATGCTATTCCTCCTCGAGTGTGACCTTGCCGCCCAGTAGGCGGTAGTGGTCAAAGAAATCGGGATAGGACTTGTTGACGGCCTCGGCGCCGTGGATTACGACCTCGCCGGTGGCACGGCTTGCAGCAATAGCAGCCATCATGGCGATGCGGTGGTCGTTGTGCGAATCGACCTCGCCGCCGGTAAAGGCGTCAACACCCTTGATGATGAGGTCGTCGCCGGCAATGCGCACCTGTGCGCCCAGCGCGGTGAGCTCGCGGGTGGTGGTGGCCAAGCGATCGGATTCCTTGATGCGCAGGCGGGCGCAATCGCGGATGAACGTGCGACCCTGCGCCAACGATGCCACGGCCGAGATTACGGGCACCAGGTCGGGGATGTCGTGCGCGCTCATCTCAAAGCCGGCGAGCTTGTCGGACTGCACGGTGGCGGCGTTGGTGGAGCGCACGATGCGGGCGCCAAAGCGCGAGAGCGCGGCGAGCACGTTGCGGTCGCCCTGTGCGGAGCTCAGCGACACGCCCTCGACGGTGATGGGGTCGGAGCCGATGGCACCGGCGCACAGCCAAAAGGCGGCGGTGGACCAGTCGCCCTCGACGGCCACGCTGCCGGGCGTGCGGGACGAGCCGCTGCTCACGCGGAAGTTCGTGACCTCGGGCTCGCCGTTCTTGGCAGGGATACGCTCGACGTTGACCTCGACGCCGAAGGCCTTCATGGCCTGGATGGTCAGGTTGATATAGGGGCGGCTCTCGATCAGGCCGGTCACCTGCACACAGGAGGGCTGGGCCAGCAGCGGGGCTGCCAGCAACAGGCCGGAGATGTACTGTGAGCTCGCGTTGCCCGGCAGGATAAAGGTACCCGGGCGCATGCGGCCGCTTGTCTTGAGCGGAAAGCCGCCCAGACCCTGCAGGTCGCAGCCGGCGGCAATGATCTCGTCCGAGAGCGGGGAGAGCGGGCGGGCGCCCAGACGGCCCTGTCCCACAAAGGTTGCCTCAGCCCCCAGCGCGCAGGCGACGGGCAGCATAAAGCGGAGCGTGGAGCCGCGTTCGCCACAGTCGAGCGGGCCGCCGGCAAGTGCCTTGAGCAGGCCAAACTCAATACTCTTCATGGTGGGATGGACTTGGAAGCCATCATCGACGGTCTCGATGCGGGCACCCAGGGCCGTGAGGCAGCGCACCGTGGCCTCGATATCGGCGCAGGTGGTGTTGCAAGTGACGTGCGTCTCGCCGTTGGCGAGCGCAGCGCAGATGATGAGGCGGTGCGCCATCGACTTAGACGCGATGGCGGGAACGGTGCCCTTGAGCGGGGAGGGGGTGATGCGGGCTAGCATGCGGATGCGTCTCCCTTCTGGCCGAGGCCCTCGGCAATTAAATCATGGAAGGTGGAAAGCGGCGTGCGGTCGATGCTGCAACGGCCAATGTCGTGCGGAATCACCAGATCGATGGTGTCACCGGCGCGTTTTTTGTCGTGCAGCGCCTCGGCAAAAATGGCGTCGGCGGAAAGCTCGCAGCGGGTCTTGAGGCCGTGGCGGGCGCAGAGCTCCTCGATGCGGCCGGGCAGCTCGGCATCGCAAATCCCGTGCAGGGCGGCGGCACGCGTGATAATGCCCATGCCGATCGACACGCAGTTGCCGTGTCCCAGCTCAAAGTGCTCGCAGGCCTCGACGGCGTGTCCGGCGCTGTGTCCAAAGTTGAGCAGCTTGCGCTGGTTGGTCTCGCGCTCGTCGGCAACGACCACGGCGCGCTTGATGTCGATATTGCGGGCGATGATGAGCGCCACGCGAGCCACGTCCTGGTTGAGCAGCTCCAGCGTGAGCGGGGTCTTCTCGAGCTCATTGAAGAGTTCCGGATCGGCGATTACGGCATGCTTGACGACCTCGCCGCAGCCGTCGGCGAACTGCTCGGGCGTGAGGGTGGCCAGGCATCCCACGTCGGCGATAACCACGCTCGGCTGCCAAAAGGCACCGGCGAGATTTTTGCCGGCAGCCAGGTCGATGGCCGTCTTGCCACCGACCGACGAGTCCACCATAGCGAGCAGGCTCGTGGGGATCTGCACAAACTTACAGCCGCGCATGTAGGTGGCGGCCACAAAGCCGGCCACATCGCCCACGACGCCGCCGCCGAGCGCCACGATCACGTCGGAGCGCGAAAGCTCGTGCTCGGCCACAAATTCCAAGATGTTGATGTAGGTCTCGGCGCGCTTGTGTGCCTCGCCGGCCTCGAAGGTGCATATGCTCACCTCGTAGCCTGCGGATTCGAGGCTCTGCTTAACGGGCATCTGGTAGAGGGGACCCACGTTGGTGTCCGTCACGATGACGGCGCGGGTGCCGCCGGCGGTGGCGCGAACGAGCGCCCCTGCCTGCTCCAGCAAAAAGGTGCCCACGTGTACCTGGTAGGGGCGTGCGGTGTCGATGTCGATGGTAATCGCCATAAGCTATGGTCCTTTCGACCTGGCGTGATGGGGTGGTCTAATGGGCGCTCTCGTCGTCGAGTGCGCGCTTGATGCGATCGCCCTCGGCAAGGAGATTCTCCAGATAGCGCTGGTCGCGGTCTTTGAGTGCGCGGCTGTAGGCGCCGAGCGAATCGATCAGATGGTCGATCTCGAAGGCAAGCGCGTCGGCGTCGTCGATCATGAGCTCGGACCACATTTGCGGGTTGAGGTGGGCCACGCGCGTAAGGTCGCGGTAGCTACCGGCCGAAAAGCCGTGGTGGACCTGGGCGGTGGGGCTCTTTACGTAGGCGTTGGACACCACGTGTGCGAGCTGGCTCGTAAAGGCGATCACGCGGTCGTGTTCGGCGGCGGTGGTCACGCTGAACTTGCCAAACTCCAAGGGACGCACCATTTCGCGCACCTGGCCCAAAAGCTCCAACTTGAGCGCATCGTCCACCGCGGGCGGTACGAGCACCAGCGGGGCGCCCTGGAACAGGTCGGCGCGGGAGTGTGCATAGCCCGAGAACTGGGTGCCCGCCATGGGGTGCGCGCCCACAAAGTAAAAGCCGTGCTCGCGGGCAAGCTCAAAGGCGCGTTCGCACACAATGCCCTTGACGCCCACGGTGTCGATCACCACGGGACCCATGATGGCGTCGGTGTCGGTGGCATCGGCGCGCGCCTGGGCGTGCGCCTCGAGCCACTCGATGCATGCCTCGGGATAGCAGGCGAGGACGATGATGTCGCATTCGCCGAGTGTCTTGTCGTTGAGCTCGCCGGCAACGGTGCCCATGCTGGCGGCTGTCATGACATCGTCATCGGGGTCCCAGGCCAGCACGCGGACGCCCGCCTGCGCATAGCCGCGGGCAAAGCTGCCGCCGATGAGGCCCAGGCCGACGATGCCGGCGCACTTGGGGCCGCCCTGGTTAACGCGCGCGTTTCTCACCGTACCCATGGGCTACTCCATGGTCTCTTGGCAGACGACCTCGCGGATGGCTCGGATGCGGCGCATGGTGTCGTCGAACTGATCGGGGGTGAGGGCCTGGGCACCGTCGGACCAGGCGCGGCTCGGCTCGTCGTGGACCTCGATCTCCAGGCCGTTGGCACCGCAGGCGGTCGCGGCGAGCGCCATGGGCTCAACGTAGCGGGTGTAGCCGGTGGCGTGGCGGGGGTCGGCGACGACGGGCAGGTGCGACAGGTGGTGCAGCACCGGCACGGCGTTGAGGGCGAAGGTATTGCGGGTGCGAGTCTCGAAGGTGCGGATACCGCGCTCGCACAGGATGACGTTGTCGTTGCCCTCGCTCATGATGTACTCGGCTGCCATAAGCAGCTCGTCGATCGTGCCGGACATGCCGCGCTTGAGCAGAATCGGGGTCTGGGTCTTGCCGACCTCCTTGAGCAGGGGGAAGTTCTGGGCGTTGCGGGCGCCGATCTGCATGACGTCAATCTTCTTGTCCAAGAAGACCTGCACGTCGCGTGGGTCCATGATCTCGGTGACGATTGGCATGTCGAGCTCGGCAGACGCCTCGCACAGCAGGTCGAGACCGGCGGGACCCATGCCCTGGTAGGCGTAGGGGGAGGTGCGGGGCTTGTAGGCACCGCCGCGCAGCAGCGTGGCGCCGGCGGCCTTCACGCGGCGTGCGATGCGGATGAGGTTCTCGCCCTCGACGGAGCAGGGACCGGCGATGACCTGGAACTGGTCGCCGCCGATCTTGACGCCGTGACCGCAGTCGATGACGGAGTCCTCGGGGTGGAACTTGCGGTTGGCGCGCTTGCACGGCTCGGAGACGCGCTGCACGCGCTCGACGACATCCATGGACTCGAGCAGGAACGGGTCGATCTTGGTCGTATCGCCCACCAGGCCGATAATCGTCTCATTCTCGCCGCGCGAGACATCGGTCTTCAGGCCCTTTTTCTCAATCCAGCTGACGATATGGCCGACGGCCTCGTCGCTGGCGCTCTGCTTTAAAATTGCAATCATGGTGTGCCTCTCACCTCGATGGATAACTTTTGCAAAAACGGCCCGCATCGCGAGCCGTGTATATATGGTGCATGAGAGTTTATACTATCTGACTCGCTTTTGCCTTCTAAAGTGGGCCGTTGCGCCGCGTCTTCCTCGGAATTGCAAAGCTTTTTCTTTTATTTTGATAGCCCGTGGTGCACTTGGGTATAATGCCAAACGTTGGCCCTATTAGCTCAGGGGATTAGAGCGTCTGCCTCCGGAGCAGAAGGCCGTTGGTTCGAATCCAACATGGGGCACCATCGAACGTAAGACCGTCCGAACCTCGCATGGTCCGGGCGGTTTTTCTTATACCGACGCGACGTGATGGGACGTGGTATGGCAGCAACGGATATCGAGCGCGGACTCTCGACCGCCGAGGTCGAGGAGCGCATCGCCGCCGGTAAGATCAACCGCAACATGGAGCTCAAGACCAAGTCGGTCAAAGAGCTCATCATCGAGAACCTCTGCACGCTGTTCAATTTGATCAACGTGATCTTGGCGTTCCTGGTCATTTTGACCGGTTCGTTTAAGAACCTGACGTTCCTGTTTGTGGTGTTCCTCAATACCGCTATTGGCGTCATTCAATCCATGCGGTCCAAGAAGATGGTCGATAAGCTCACGCTGCTGACCTCTAAGAAGGCCATCGCGGTGCGCGACGGTGCCGAGGTGGAGCTCGACTTGGACCAGATCGTGCTCGACGACATCATCCGCCTGGGGCGCGGCGACCAGATTCCCGCTGACGCCGTGGTGGTTTCCGGCGAAGCGCTCGTGAACGAGAGCCTGCTGACGGGCGAGAGCGACCTTATCAAGAAACAGCCCGGTTCCGAGCTCATGAGCGGCAGCTTTATCGACTCGGGCCTGCTGCGCGCTCGCGTGATCCATGTCGGCGCCGACAACTACGTGGCTAAGATCAATAACGAGGCCAAATACGTCAAAAAGGTCAATTCCGAGATCATGAACGCGCTTAACGCCATCGTGCGCTTTGCGAGCATCATCATGATCCCGCTCGGTTTGGCGTTGTTTGCCTCGAGTGTGAGCGAGCTGTGGGATGCCGCGGGAACCCCGGGCGATAGCGCGCTTTCGTGGTGCTTCTCCGAGCTGTTGGCTGGTCATGTGCCTTCGTCGGCGCTGCTGTCCACGGTGGGTGCCCTGCTGGGCATGATCCCGCAAGGCCTGGTGCTGCTGACCTCGTCGGTGCTCGCCATCGCCACGGTGCGCCTGGCCCGCCGCAAGGTGCTGGCACAGCAGCTCTACTGCATCGAGACGCTCGCTCGCGTCGACGTGCTGTGCCTGGACAAGACGGGCACCATCACGTCGGGCCGTATGGAGGTCGAGGGCACGTATCCGCTGCCGGTTGAGGGCGTGAGCCTAGACGCCGGCTCGGACGAGGCGGCCGTTCCCGTCGATACCACGG
>DAWBYD010000203.1:0-8745 GCA_052278285.1 Collinsella sp.
CAAGCCATCGGCTGCATGGCTTTTGCCACCCGTTTTTTGCCCTGGCACGTGCGGAGGAAGATTTTGAGCTGACGCCGCGCGAACGGAATATTATCGTGCGGCATATGTTTCCGCTGGTGCCAGTGCCGCCGACGTGTCGTGAAGCTTGGATTGTATGCCTTGCAGATAAATGGTGCGCTCTGCGCGAGACGGTTGCCGGCCGCCTGCCGCGCAAGGACGAGGCGGACGATGACGTGAGTAAAGCATCGAGCGAAAAGAGGAGAGGGTAGACGGTGGAAACCGCGATTGATATGGCGTTTGGCGGCGCGACGCTTGCCGCCTGCCCGCTCTCGGCGCTGGTACTCTCGTTTGCCTTCTACGGTTTTTGCGGTTGGGCATGGGAATCGACAGTCTGCGCCATGCTCAACCACGGACGCTTTGCCAACAGCGGCTTTTTGCTGGGGCCGTGCTGCCCTATCTATGGCGCGGGCGGCATTGCCTGCTGGCTGCTGTTGCGCGGAATTCCTGACGCGTCGAGCCAGTTTGTCGCCGCAGCGCTCGTATGCAGCGTAATCGAGTACAGTGTGGGCCTTCTATTGGAAAAAACAACAGGCGCGCGCTTTTGGGACTATTCGCACCTGCCGTTTAACCTGCACGGACGCATCTGTCTGTACTGGGCCTGCGCGTTTGGCCTGGGTGCGCTGTGCATTTGCCGCGTGGTGGAGCCGGCATTGCTGGGGCTGCTTGGCCATCTGCCGGTGCTGATTGTGCGGCTGTCCGCCTTTATCGTCGCGGTCGCGATGATGATCGACGCGGTGTGCTCTTTGGCCAGCTGGCGCCGCCTGTCCGATCAGCTGGAGCGTGTGCGCGCCGACCTTGCCGACCGCATCAACGAGTCGCTTGCCGATGCCTCGGACTCAATGCTCGAGCGCATTCCCGAATCGACGATTGACTCGGTGACACAGACGCACATCCGTAGTCGTGCCGTTAACGCGTGGCTGGCCGAGCTGGGTGACGCGACGCTCGATGCCCTGCGCGAGAAGGCTTCGATGCCGACGTTTATCGCGGATGGTGCTCGCGGCCTGGCGCTTGCCGCCCGCCGCGTGGCCGATGCCGCGCCGAGCATGCCGCGTCCGTCGCTCAGTCGTCGCCTTGCCGGCAAGCGCATGAGCCGTCCGGTGCCGAGTGTGTCACTCAGCCGCCGCGACCTACGCTTCTTTAACGCCTTCCCGCGCTTGCGCATCAATCGCTACGAAGGTGTCATTCGAGCAACTAATCTCCGCGACCGAGCCCGCGAGCTGTTCCGCCGCTAGCCGGGACGGGTGCGCTCACGGCTCCCTTGCTCGCGTATTTCCCGTTCGTTTCGCGTCCGTTGCCGCGCCGTTTCCAAGATTGCGGCACCGTTTCCATTCGACAACGCAGCGTTTAACAACGCCGTATCTGGTCTACACCAGTTGCCCCTCGGCCGCATTATGGGCGCCGACAACGTTCATGCGATCAAGGGGGAGCGAATGTACGATACGGGATCGACAACGTTTATGCTCATCTGCACCATGCTCGTGTTTTTAATGCCACCGGGTCTGGCGTTTTTCTATGGCGGCCTGTCCAGGCGCAAAAATGTCATCAACACCATGCTCATGTGCTTTGGCGCCATTGGCCTGGTCGGCGTGCTGTGGGTTGTTGCCGGCTGGTCGCTGGCCTACGGCGGCGACGGTTCCAGCCCGTTTATTGGAAGCCTTGACCAGCTGCTGTGCTTGCCGGTGCTCAACCAGGTGCTGCAGGCGGCTGAGGGCACCGCGTCGGACGGTGCCGTCTACCCTCAGATCATCAACATCGCCTTCCAGATGGCATTTGCCATGATCACGGCTGCTATCGTCACGGGCAGCCTGGCCGGCCGCGTTAAGTTTGGTGCCATGACGGCCTTCCTGGGCATTTGGCTGCTCGTGGTCTATGCGCCGCTCGCCCACATGGTTTGGGGCGGCGATGGCTCCTTTATCGGCGACATCATCGGCGCACTCGACTTTGCCGGCGGCGACGTAGTACACATTTCGTCGGGTCTCACGGGCCTGATTCTCTGCTTAATGCTCGGTCGTCGTCGCGGCTTTGGCATGGTGAGCTATCGTCCGCATAACGTGCCGTTTGTGGCGCTGGGCGCCGGCCTGCTTTGGTTTGGCTGGTTTGGCTTTAACGGCGGCAGCGAGTTTAAGGCCGACGCCGTGGCGGCACTCGCCATCCTTAACACCGTGACGGCCAGCGCGGCGGGCATGGTCTCGTGGCTTGCCGTCGAGCGCGTGCACACCGGTCGTCCCACGCTGGTGGGCGCTAGCACCGGTTTGGTTGCGGGCCTTGTGGTGGTCACGCCGGGTGCGGGCTTTGTCGAGCCGTGGGCGGCGCTGGTTATGGGCCTGATCGTCTCGCCCGTCTGCTACTTGGCCATCAGCCATCTCAAGACCAAGTTCGGCTACGACGATGCGCTCGACGCGGTCGGTTGCCACGGTATCGGCGGCATCCTGGGCGGCGTGCTCACGGGCCTGTTCTGCGTGCCGGAGCTTTCGTGGACCGGTAAGGGCGGCCTGTTCTACACGGGCGACGTGTCGCTGCTCATCTCGCAGATTTTGGGCATTGTGGTGACGGTCGCTCTTGTGCTGGTACTCGATTTGGTAATCGCCGCGGTGGCCAAGGCGCTGTTCTACGGCAGCCTGCGCGTGGACGAGGCCGACGAGACGCTGGGCCTGGATGCGAGTCAGCACGGCGAGAGCGCATATCCTTCGTTCTCTGGGCTCGATTAGCAGCTTCCCCAGGCTCCGCACCTTGCCGTTCAATCGTCGCGCGGCTTTCCCAGGCACCCGACCTTGCCCCTCAAACCGTCGCTTGCGTACCGAAGTACGCGGCGCTCCTCTTTCGGGGCAATCTCGGGCACCTGGAAAACCCGCGTCATTGAATGGCAATTCATTTCTTTGATAAAGAGAGGTATTTACTATGAAGAAAATTACGGCGATCGTTCGTGCTGAGAAGCTTGAGGTTCTTAAAGACGCGCTGTTTGCTGCTGATGTTCGTGGCATGACTATCAACCAGGTGCAGGGCTGCGGCGCGCAGCATGGCTGGAAGGAATACGTGCGCGGCAACGAGTTGCTTGTCAACATGATCCCTAAGGTGCAGTTCACCCTCATCTGCGCCGACGAGCACGTCGACGGCATTGTCGAGATTATCTGCAACGCCGCTCGCACCGGTGCCGTCGGCGACGGCAAGATCTGGGTCGAGCCGGTCGAGGAGGTCATCCGCATCCGCACCGGCGAACACGGCCCCGCCGCGGTGTAGGATCGAACGCCTGCCATCCGCAACGTTAAAATACTGCAATGAGGCACAAGACTTGCGTTGCGGATGGACGGATTATGGGTCGTAATAAATATCCCGAGGAGACGGTCGCGAAGATTCTCGACGCGGCGCTGGAGCTATTCTGCGCACAGGGTTATGAGGGGACGAGCATTCAAGACATCGTCGACCGCCTCGATGGCATGACCAAGGGTGCTGTCTATCATCACTTTAAGAGCAAAGAGGAGATTTTCAACGCCGCATTTGATCGGGCAATGGCTCCGATTGTTGAGCGCCGCCGCTCAACGCTTGGTATCGGTAATATGAACGGAGCCCAAAAGCTCAAGCGGCTGTACGCGCCCGAGTCCGTCGTTCCACAAATTGAGCTATGGGCACGCATGCATCCTGCGGCAGATCCGGTAAAAAGCTCGCGTCTACTGGCGATGCAGTACCAGGGCTCGTTCGACGAGTCGGCCGATGGCTGTCTCTTGCCAGTGATCGAGGAGGGCATCGCCGACGGCTCCATTGCGTGCGAATGCCCGCGCGAAGCGGCGGAGGCCGTATCGTTGTTGGCGAATCTTTGGCTGCTGCCATTGTTCCGTCCGCTTGAATCCAAGGACCGAATGCTCGCTCGCGCGCAATGCTTGGCGCAGATGGCGGCCGCGGTGGGGCTTGATTTGGGTAATGAAGTGCTCCAGACAACGGCCCAGATTTGGGACGTATGGGACCGCGCCGGGTGGTAATATAGATACCAACGGTATGTAATTGATTTGCGAGGGTAGCCACGGCTGCCCTTTTCAAGTCATTAAATACATACTATCGGTATGTATTTGGGGGCAGGCTTATGGCTGGGATGCGAAGAATTAGCGTTTCATTGGCGCCAAAAACAGTGCGATCTATCAGGCTTTTCGGTCTTCTTGTTGCACAGCTGTGCGCGTATTCGATGTTGTCGGCACTGTGCTTTGCGTGCCCGCTTTACTTGTTCGATTGCAGCGGCTCGTCAACGTTATATGGCGCCGTCGCGGCGATAGCGTTCATACCGGGCGTGCTTGCGACTCCGGCTGGCGGAATATTGGCGGATCGGGGGAGACATCGCGGGGTTCTTGTGGTGCTCGGCATTGTTCTGATGGCTGCATCGCTGTTGTTTATCCCCATGAAGCGGTCGCTGCCTCTTGCGGTTGTCGTGACAGCAATGCTTTGCGTCCAATATGGCATCCAATCGTTGCTGAAGCCGATGCTTCAAATTGAGACGGTGCGCATGACGGGCCCAGAAAAGGTTGAGCGTGCCACTGCGTTGGTCTCGCAGATAACCATGACGAGCAATATCTTGGGGCCTGTAGTCGGGACGGCAGTCTATGGGTGCTTTGGTATCGATGCTCTATGCGAAACCGCGGCGTTGACGTTTGCGATGTCAGCCCTACTGTTCGGGGGCGCACTCAAGCAAAATGCCTCATCTGGAATGGCAGGGGACAGTACGACTTGCTCGACATGCCGAAGCGATTTTCGGGAGTCGATTCGGTACCTGTTTCAAAACGCATCATTGCTCGTTGTGTTTTTGCTTGCGGCTATTTTGAACCTTGCGTTAGTTGGGTTAACGATTGGTGCTCCCGTTATTGTTGCAAAGCATCTCGGAATGCAATCATCCTTTGTTGGGATTATTGAGGTGGCTATGGGCTTAGGTGGTCTTGTCGGCAGTGGTTTGGTCGGTATTTGGCCGCATCGTTTTTCCTTCAAGGGCATATGTCGATATGTTGCGATGATTTGTTTTGGAGTCGTACCGATTATTGTCACGCTACTGAGCGGTCCTGATGAATTAGCGTTTGCCGCGCTTGCGGCCGGCTCGGCATGGGTCATGGCGTGGGCAAGCATTGCATCGGTCGAAATCGTTTCATTTGTTCAGCGGTCAGCGCCAAAGGAACTCTGCGGAAAAGTGCTGGCACTCGTTTATATGATGCTTTCCTGTGCAACGCCTATTGGCCAATTGGTTTACGGGCTCGCATATGATCGATGGACACCGGCGATTGTATTCGCAGGCATGTTGGCGGTGCTGACGTTGACGACGGCGCTGTTTTATCGGCTGAAAAGTCGCTTGTGGCGATTGTCTTAACGTGCTGGGGCACCGTGAATTTGTGGAGGCGGTGGTACGCCGCGCCGGGACGGCATTGTTTGGGCGTGCCTCTCCTTCGTCTACAATATCGTGCAGACGAAGGAGAGGCATGCCCATGATCAAGATGTTCGCGAGTGACTTAGACGGAACGCTGCTGAACGCCCTGCACGAGGCGGATGGGACCATTCGCCGTGCCATTCGCGAGCTGACCGAGGCTGGCCTGCATGTGGTTCCCGCGACCGGGCGCTCGACGTTGCCGATCGGTGAACATGGCTTTACAGGTCTGGCACTCGATGCCTGCTGCTCTAACGGCTCCATCGTGCGCGACAGTCATGGCGAGGTGCTCAAGACCTGGACCATCGACCCGCAGGTTACCGAGGAGCTGCTCAAGGCGTTCCCGGACATTTGCTTCGACTGCTCCACGCCCGACGGCATGTTCTCGAGCGGTTCGTTCGAGATGCACCAGGCGGGTTTTAAGAAGGACAGCCCTATCAAGCGCATCGTGATGCGTGGCATGCGTGCACGTGGCGGGTATCACGAGGAACAGTATTTCGACCAGTCGATCGGTGACATCCTGCGCCACGATGTGTGCAAGATCAACTGCCGCGTGACCTCGCCCGAGCTGGAGCGCGACCTTAAGGCGTATTTGGCCGAGCGTTCGGACCGCGTGGTCAACGCGCCGTTCGATCCGGTGATGTTCGAGATCACGGACGTGGCGTGCAACAAGGGCGAGAGTGTGGCCTGGCTGGCGGGTTACTACGGTATTGCCGAGGACGAGGTCGCGGTTTACGGCGACGGCGGCAACGACATCGCCATGCTCAAGCGTTTCCGCCACAGCTACGCGACCAAAAACGCAAGCGATGCAGCTAAGGCCGCCGCGAGCGCGACCATCGGCAGCTGCATGGTCCACGCCGTCCCCAAACACATGCTCGCCACCATGCACAAGCAAAACTCCCGCACCGTCATCGAATAATGTGGCAAAGGGACTGCCCCTTCGTCACATCCAAAATATTGCCTTTACGTGTTGATGCACACGGTGTGCAATAATACTCGCACTGTGCAATAGCGCACAGGCTGAGTAACAAGGAGGACGCTTGTCCCAGCTCGAGAAATGCGATCGCCGGTCCCTTCGCTCGCAGCGTGCCCTTCGCCAGGCGCTTGCCAGCGAGCTTGCCGAAAGCGGCGACCTTTCGCGCATTAACGTCGCGTCGCTCACCGAGCGTGCCGGCCTTACGCGCCGCACGTTCTATTCGCACTACCGCGATATCCCCGACTTTATCAATCAAATCGAGGACGGCTTGCTGGCCGAGATCCGTGAGCGCATTGAGCTCATCACCGCAGCTCAGCTGCCCGATCTCTATCACAACATCGATGAGCTCGAGCCGGCACCCGGTTCGGTTGAGTTGCTGCGCTACCTTGCGGCCAACCGCGATTTAATCGGATCGCTGCTGGGCCCGGGCGGCGACCCCGCCTTTATTAAAAAGATCATCGATACCGCACGCGAGGCCGTGGTGCCGCGCGCACAGACGGGCATTTTGGGCTTGGCGCTGGGCACCTTCTTTGACTACTACGTCACCTATGTCGTGAGTGCCGAGGTCGGCATGATCCAGCGTTGGTTTGAGCGTGACCTTTCTGAATCGCCCGAGACCATGGCGCGCATTATGACGGTTATCGCCTTTGTGCGCCCCGGCGACCTGTATGGCCAACCCATCGATATCAACGTGCCGGAATACGGCATGAAGCTATTGAACCTGCAGCTCGAGGACGCGGTCGACACCACCGCAACCGTCGAGTCCAACAACTAAGAGGAGAGACAATGAGCAAACTCGTCGAGGGCATTAAAGACCGTGTGGTCGCTGCCGCACGCGAGGCCGCGCCCGCCGTGGTGGACGCCGCGCAGAAGGCCGCGACCGCGGCTGCCGAGAAAGTTGCCGAGGCAGTTGCCGATGCCAAGAACGTGGCAGGGGAGACGTCCGTCGTCAGCGAGCCCGCCACCGCCGCTGAGCCCGTAGCCGCCGCCCAGGCCCCCGAAGGCGCGATCTTCAACCCCGAGAACGCTCGTGGCAATCTGCACCTGGGCATCGACGTGGGCTCCACCACCGTTAAGCTCGCCGTGCTCAACGACGACAACCAGATCGTCTACGCCAAGTACCAGCGCCACCACACCGACGTCCGTGCCTGCGCCCGCGACCTGTTCGAGGGCGCTGCGACCGTGCTGCCGACGGCCCAGATGACCTGCGCCATTACCGGCTCGGGCGGCCTGCTGCTGTCCCAGTGGCTCGACCTGGAGTTTGTCCAGGAGGTCATCGCCAGCAAGCGTGCCGTCGAGACCCTCATCCCGGCCACCGATGTCGCCATCGAGCTGGGCGGAGAGGACGCCAAGATCATCTACTTCGACAACGGCATCGAGCAGCGCATGAACGGCACCTGCGCCGGCGGCACGGGCGCGTTCATCGACCAGATGGCCACTCTGCTGCACACCGACGCCAGCGGCCTTAACGAACTCGCGGCCAACGCCACCACCATCTATCCCATCGCCAGCCGCTGCGGCGTTTTTGCCAAGACCGACGTCCAGCCGCTGCTCAACGAAGGTGCCCGCCCCGAGGACGTGGCTGCCTCCATCTTTCAGGCTGTCGTGACCCAGACCATCTCGGGCCTGGCATGCGGCCGTCCCATCCGCGGCAACGTCGCCTTCCTGGGCGGCCCGCTGCAGTACCTCTCCGAGCTGCGCCACCGCTTCTACCTCACGCTCAACCTGGACGAGGAGCACCGTATCGTGCCCCAAAACGCTCACCTGTTTGTGGCGAGCGGCGCCGCCATGGCGCACGAGTCCAACAAGCTCAGCACGTTCCCGCAGCTCATCGAGGCTATCGACAGCCTGGGTGACACGCAGGGTGCCGAGGTCGAGCGTCTGGATCCGCTCTTTGCCACCGACGAGGACTTTGCCGAGTTCAAGACCCGCCACGACCAGGAAGTCGTCCCCAAGGGCAAACTCGACGGCTACACCGGCCGCGTGTTCATCGGCATCGACGCCGGCTCCACCACCATGAAGGCCGCGCTCGTGGGCGAGGACGGCCAGCTGTTGCACACCTGGTACGGTAACAACAACGGCGACATCCTGGGCACGGCCAAGGTCATCATGGCCGATTTCTACAACCACATCCCCGCCGGTTGCACCATCGGCCACGTGACCACTACGGGCTACGGCGAGGCGCTGCTCATCGAGGCCCTTAAGGCTGACTCCGGCGAGATCGAGACCGTCGCGCACCTGCGCGGCGCCAAGGCGTTCCTGCCCGGCGTCGAGTTCATTCTGGACATCGGCGGCCAGGACATGAAGTGCCTGCGCG
>DAWBYD010000204.1:0-7137 GCA_052278285.1 Collinsella sp.
GCCCGGCGGGGGTCCTGTGTAGTCACCCTTTAGGCGGAACTCTCCTAATTATTTGGATGAGTCGTTTACTTACTTGTGCTGTTACCGTCTTCCCGCTGTTGTTGGGGTATGCTTTGTTCGTATGTAAACGTTTGACATGTTGATGGGGGAGGGTGCTATGGCTCGCGAGGGCGCTCGTTCTAAGGATTCTGCTAAGCCTGGCATCAAGGAAGTTGCAGCGGTGGCGGGGGTTTCGCCTACTACGGTATCTCGCGTGCTTAATAATCGCGGCTATATTAGCCAAGAGACCCGCGATAAGGTCCATGCCGCGATGGAGCGCATCAACTATACGCCCAACGATATCGCCCGTGCCATGCTCAACGGTCGCCTGAATCTTATCGGTATGATCGTTCCCTTTGTGAGCAGCCCGTTCCATGCTCAGGTTGTGCAGGCGGTCGAGCGCACGTTAGCGGAAAACGGCTTTAAGATGTTGCTGTGCAACAGCGCCAATCGACCTGATCTTGAGCGTTCCTATATCGACATGCTCCGCCGCAATATGGTCGACGGCGTAATCGTCAACTCCCTCAATATCGGTGCTGAGGCATATGCCGAGATGGGCTTGAGCCTGGTTGGCATCGACTGCGATCTTGGCGAGGGCTCTGTCCAGATTGCAAGTGACAGCTATGGCATCGGCGAGCTCGCCACGCGCCGTCTGATTGATGACGGCTGCAGGCGTATCCTGTGCCTGCGCAGCAATAGCCGCATGCGCATGCCTGCCAATAAGCGTAACGATGCCTACCTCGATGTTGTTGAGCAGGCCGGTTTGTCCGCGCTTGTCCGTGAGGTTGAGTTCGTTAAGCCCGACGACGAAAAGGGCGCGGTCGTTGCGAAGATCCTCGATGAGAACCCCGATATTGACGGCATCTTTGCGGGAGACGATACGATGGCGGCCATCTGTCTCAACGTGATGAAGCAGCGTGGCTTGAGCGCTCCAGACGATATTAAGGTCGTGGGCGCGGATGGTGCCCGCCGAACTATGACGTTTATGCCTGACTTAACAACCGTACGTCAAGATATCGATCGCATCGGAGAGCTCGCGGCGCAATCCATCATCGCTCTTATTAACGGCGATAATCCCGAATCGAATATCAAGCTCCCCGTTGAACTCATTGAGGGCAAAACCGCGTAGTTCATCCTGTGCCAAAAGAATTCCTCAAACGCCTCCGATGACCGTTCGCCGGCATATGTCAACCGTTTACCGACGACTGGAACTGCGAAAAGACGTATTGATATGAAAACGTTTGACATATAAAAACGATTGACATATCTTGCCATTGTACCGAGTTAGTATGTCGTGGAAAGGAAGTCTCGGATGCACAAGGTGTATTACCAGCCTGAGGGAATTTGGGTAGGCGACATCATGCCGTACGGCGAGGACGGCACGTTCTATCTCTATCATCAGCGTGACACGCGTAACCCCGAACCTTTCGGAGAGCCGTTTGGCTGGGCACTCGCTACGACCAAGGATTTCGTCAACTACAAGGACTTTGGCGAGAGCCTTGAGCGCGGCGGCGACGAGGAAGTCGACCAGTACATTTATGCCGGCACGGTGTTTAAGGTGGGCGACAAGTACCATGCGCTCTACACTGGTTGCAATCGCGATAAGGTCCGCGCACGTTTGATGAAGCAGGTTCTTCTTCACGCAACGAGCGACGACGCCGTCAAGTGGGAGAAGAACATCGCCGAGACGCTGCTTCCGCCCCAGGAGGGTTACGATGACCGCAACTGGCGCGATCCCTTTGTGCTTTGGGATGAGGAGAACGAAGAGTACATGCTCATCCTCGGCACGCGTGTGGGCGAGGACAAGCGTCTGATGACCGGCCGCCTGGTCAAGTTCACCTCCAAGGATCTGACCAACTGGGAGTTCCAGGGCGACTGGTGGAACCCAGGCCTGTACACCATGTTTGAGATGCCTGATCTCTTTAAGATGGGCGACTGGTGGTATCTGGTGTTCTCCGAGTACAGTGATGGCAACAAGACCCGTTACCGCATGTCTCGCTCTATCAACGGTCCTTGGATCACTCCTGCGGACGATTCCTTCGATGGCCGCGCGTACTATGCCGCGCGTACCGCATTTGACGGCGAGCGCCGCGTTCTCTTTGGTTGGGTTCCTACGCGTGACGAGGGCGGCGACCCCAGCTCTTACCTGTGGGGTGGCACCTTTATGCCCCTCGAGATCGTTCAGCGTGCCGACGGAACGCTCGGCACCAAGCTTCCTGACAGCATGCTTGGCGCCTTTGGCGAGGCTAGGGCAGTCGAGGCCTTTGAGCTCTCCTGCGAGTCGGGCAAGGTCGAGCAGGTGCTCGCCGCGGATGCGGGTTCCACCTATATGCTCGATGCCGACATCGAGCTCGCCGGTGACGCTGCCGGCTTCTCGGTGAAGCTTGCCGAGGACGCCGAGTCCGGTCTTGCCTATGAGTTCCGCGCCAACCTGCGTGAGGGCAAGCTCGAGTTTACGGCGGCCCCCCAGTATCCGTGGTTCCAGGTCAACAACATGGGCCTCGAGCGTCCGTTGTTCTTTAAGGGCGAGGGCACTCATCATGTGCGCCTGGTCGTTGACGACGATATCGCGACCATCTTTGTCGATGATGTTGCGCTTAACGCTCGATTCTGCAATAAGCGGGGCCAGGGTGTGGCGCTGACGGTCACCGACGGTACGCTTAAGTGCGCAAATGCAACGATCGCGTCTCTGTAATGGCATCAAAACGTCTTATGATTTCGTAAAGGAATGGAGAGGAACATGGACTACAAAGTAGTGTCTCAGCAAGTCGTCGATAACGTCGGCGGTCTGGAGAACATCGAGGGCGCCACGCATTGCGTTACGCGTCTGCGTCTGGTGCTCAAGGATACGAGCAAGTACAACAAGGCCGAGCTCGAGAACATCGATGGCGTCAAGGGCGTGCTGTACAACAGCGGCCAGCTCATGATCATCTTCGGTACCGGTACCGTCAACAAGGTTTACGATGAGTTTATGGCTCTGACGGGCGTTAAGGAGATCAGCGCTTCCGAGGTCAAGGGCGCCGAGGCGGACAAGAAGGGCAAGTTCTTCTCGGTCCTCAAGGTATTCTCGGACATCTTTATCCCCATCATTCCCGCTTTCGTCGGCGCTGCTATCATCATCGGCCTTAAGTCGCTGATCGTTGCCAACGGCCTCTTTGGCATGGAGGGCAGCCTCGCCGATCACAGCGAGTTCCTCAAGAACCTCGCAAGCTTCTTTGCCATTATCGCCACCACGTTTGACTACCTACCTGTCCTGGTTATGTACAGCGCGGTCAAGCGTTTTGGCGGTAACCCGATCCTGGGCATCCTCGTCGGTATCGTCATGGTTCACCCGAGCCTTATGAACCGTAACACGTTCGTTATGGACCCGACGGGTGCTGAGTACTGGAACTTCGGTCCGCTCTCCATTCCCATGGTTGCTTTCCAGGGCGGCGTGTTCCCTGCAATCCTGACTGCCTGGTTTATGGCCAAGGTCGAGAAGATTGCCCAGAAGTACATCCCCGAGGTCGTTTCGTTCGTCTTTGTCCCGACCGTTACCCTGATTCTTGCTAACGTCGCCCTGTTCACCGTGTTCGGCCCGCTCGGCAACCTGATCGGCGACGTCCTCGCCGGCGTAATCGATATCCTGTACAACAGGATGGGCGTCTTCGGTGCCTTTGTCTTTGCCGCATTCCTGCAGCCGCTCGTCGTTACCGGTACGCATCAGTTCATCCAGGGTATCGAGGCAAACCTCGTTGCCACGACTGGCTTCAACTACATCCAGGCAATCTGGTCGGTTTCCATCATCGCCCAGGGCGGCGGCGCCATCGGCATGTACCTCATTCACAAGAAGCATTCCAAAGAGCGCAACATCTGCATGTCGTCCTTTATCCCGACGCTGGTCGGTATCTCCGAGCCCGCAATCTTTGCTGCAAACATGCGCTACTCGATCATCCCGTTCATCTGCGCTTGCATCGGTGCAGGCTGCGGCGGTGCCTTCGTGAAGCTCTTTGAGGTGCGCGCCATCGGTCAGGGTCTGACCGGCGTGCTTGGCCTGCTCATCGTTACGCCCGAGACGCTCGTGTGGTATGTGGCTGGCAATCTCATCGCCTTTATCGTGCCGATCGTCTTGATCTTTGCCTACAACAAGGCAAAGGGCGTTCCGACCACCGATGAAGAGGGCGCTGGCGCAGGCTTCGATGTCAGCTTCTAGTTGAGCCGTTCAGCGTAATCTGAGGATAAGTCCATTTGGGGAAGGGCGTTCGACTCGTGTGAGTCGAGCGTCCTTCCCCATAGACGAGAAAGTCAACGGCGATGTTTAATCAAAAAAACAAGGTGATGCGTGCGGACTATGAGCAGTGGCGTGCCGGACAGGATGAGACGGCGGCTCGCATCGCGTCCGACCCCGATAGGCTTTTGTTCCATGTGGAGCCTGAGCTTGGTTGGCTCAACGACCCCAATGGTTTGGTTCAGATTGGTGATACGTATCACATCTATCATCAATACGATCCGTTCGATGCTGCGCATGGCGGTCCAGTGCTTTGGAACCATCTGACGACAAAGGATTTTGTGACGTACGAGAATCACGGTCCCGTGCTGTTCCCCGATTCCGATTTGGATTCGAGTGGAGCGTATTCTGGTTCTGCCTTTGTACGTGATGGCAAGATTCACTACTTCTATACCGGCAACGTTAAGCATTTTGACCGTGATGATTACGACTACGTGTTGACGGGCCGTGAGCAAAACCAGATTCATATGGTTGCCGAGAATCCCGACGAATTGGGCGAGAAGCGCATAGCTGTTGGGCCGGTCGATTACCCCGACGATATCGGTACGCACGTGCGCGACCCCAAGATCCTTGAACACGACGGTATCTACTACATGGTTCTGGGCGCTCGTACGAAAGACGACCGTGGCTGCGTGCTTGTCTATACCTCGCGCAATCTTGAGGACTGGAGCTATGCGACGCGCATTGAGTTGGGCGAGAAGTTTGGCTTTATGTGGGAGTGCCCCGATCTGTTTGAGCTCGATGGCGAGCTTATTCTCGTTTGCTGTCCGCAGGGTGTGCCTGCCGATGGTTGGCGTTACCGCAATCCGCATCAGTGCGTGTGGTTCCCCATCGAGGCCGATTGGGAGGCGCCGAGCTTTAAAATCGTCGGGAAGGGCATGCCCCCGATGGTCGATGCCGGTTTTGATTTCTATGCTCCGCAGTCCTTTGAGGATGCTGCAGGCCGGCGATTGATGATCGGATGGTCGGGTTGCCCCGATGCGACGGCGGAAAACCCGACGGTGGCGCGCGGGTGGCAGTGCGCGTTGACGGTGCCGCGAGAGCTGAGCATGCGCGATGGTAAGCTCTGCCAGCAGCCGGCGCACGAGATTGAGAGGATGCGCGGCGACTGCGTTCGCACGACAGGCGGTGAAACCGTTGAGGAGCCGGGCCGCCTGTTTGATCTTGTGGTTTCCTGTGAGGGCGCCAAGATGGTTGAGCTCGAGATTCGCAAGGGTGTCTTTGTGCGCTATGCGGACGGGATGCTTACCCTCGACATGGGTGACGAAGGCTATGGGCGCGACCAGAGGTCGATTGAGCTCGGCGAGCTTCGCGACCTGCGCGTGCTTTCGGACACTACGATGGTCGAGATTTTTGCCAACGGCGGTGAGGCGGCACTTACGAGCCGTACCTATTCGTCGGCGGTTCCGGCGATGGCGCTGCACGCCGAGGGTGCGGCGTCGATGGATTTCTACCGCCTCGCTCATTAACCGTGCATGGAGCACGATTGGACTTGTTGGGCGGAATGTGTCGCAGTTGCCGCGGCCAACTACCGTTTATCGCGTATAGCGACCGTTTGCGGAATAAGTAACACTCCTTAATAAACCGTGTAGAATCCTAGATAAGCACGGAGTTTTCCAGGGAGACGCTGTCCTTTGTTATGTGCAAAGGGCGGCGTCTCTTTGGCGCTTAGATGCCGTTGTGCAACAGCGCGACGCGCGTGTCATGTATTGAAAAGCCAATGTCGAGATGGGTCGTGATAAGAATGGGCAAGTATGTAATCGTGGTTGAGTCTGGGTCGGATGTAACGCCGGAGCTCTGCGAGCGCTACGGCATCGTGCGCGTGCCCATGCATGTCACGATTGGTGACGAGACCGTCGAGGACGGCTCGATCGATCCGCTCGAGATTTATTCGCGCTGCAACGAGTTTGGTGTGATGCCCAAGACCAGTGGCTGTTCGCCAGCGGATTTTGCGCATGTGTACGACCGCATCCATGCCGAGCAACCCGACGCGACTATTTTGCATCTTGCATATTCCGAGGCCACGACCTGTTCGCATCAGTCCTCTAAGATTGCGGCTCAGGGGCGCGACTACGTGTTCTCCATGGACACGCGCTTCGTCTCCGTGGGCCAGTCGCTCGTTGTCGTCGAGACCGCCAAATACATCGAGGCTCACCCCGATGCCACTGTCGACGAGATCTTTGCATTTACGAACTCCGTCATGGACCGCGTGCTGTTGGGCTTTGTTCCTACCGACCTTGCCTTCCTTAAGGCAGGCGGTCGCTTGTCCAACGTCGCGTTCCTGGGTGCCCATCTGCTTAAGATTAAGCCCTGCATTGAGGTGACGGGCGGCAAGTTCGTGGCGACCAAGAAGTTCCGCGGCTCTATGCTCAAATGCGCCCGTGCCTTTATTGACCACATGGTAGAGAAGGGCGAGATCGACTACTCGCATATTGGCCTGACGTATTCGGTGGGTCTTTCCGAGGAGCTGCGCGACGACATGGAAGTCTATGCACACGATCTTGGCTTTAAGGGCGTTACCTGGACTCAGGTCGGCGGCGTCATCTCGAGCCACTGCGGCCCGACTGCTTTCGGCGCGGTGCTCACGCTTAAGGCGTAAAGGCCTCAGGCGAGCGTTCTTCAGCCTGACATCTCGACGTAGACCCCAACCATGGTGATGGGGGATAGATTAAAACGTGCCATTCTAGCCTGAGGCGTTTAAACGCAAACTCATGGGCTAGAATGGCTCTGGCATTTTAATTGGTTGCATCCAAGGAGAGGCAAGGTAGCGCGAATGGCAGAAATGACGCTTGAGGGTGTGGACGCTCGTCCCGAGGACTCTGCGTTTGCCC